>JAZBNU010000016.1:0-3457 GCA_036350815.1 Desulfopila sp. | reverse complement strand
GGACGATGCCTTTCGGGTCGGTGAGTATCTGGAGGCTGGAGGTGTATCCGGTGCAGTGGAAGGCATTACCCTGCGTAACGTGCTGCTGCGACATCACCGGGGTATGTTGCAGATCGTCCCATACAGCGAGTTGGGGTCGATCACGAACTTCATGCGGGGTGGTGTCGTGGTCAAGTTCAATCTTGAATTTCCCTACGACACCGATATTGATCTGGTACGACGAATCATCAAGAAAGTGGGCAACGCCATGCTCGAAGATGAAGAATTCGGCAAAGACTTCATCCAACCGGTGAAATCGCAGGGGGTAAGGGAGATCACCAATTCGGTCATGGTTATACGAGTCAAATTTACGGCCCATCCTGGCACCCATTTCGTCATCCGTCGGGAAGCATACAGGAGAATTACCGAGGCGTTGGCAGCCAAAGGCATCTATTACGCCCATCGCAAGGTCATCGTTGAACTACCTGGAGATATTCAAGCAGCAGACCCTGATAGGACCCAACTTCTCCAAGCCGGAGCTGCAGCTGATTTGGGCGATAATTCGCCGAAAGAACAAAACGCTCCCAACACTTGATACTCATCAGTCGGAGTACAGAATAACTACAGAAAAAGCAGAAAATCCAAAGAAAAAAGTAGGAAGAAGAGACAAAGGTTTACAACTTTAAAAAGCGGGAAGAACCTTTTTTCTTAACCTAAGCTTGCCGTATATCAATTCTGCTCTGTTGATACCAAAATACGCTGAAGAAATAGTTGCTGAAATTTTCAAGAGCCCCAGGCAGATCTTTCAGTGTCACCGCAGCAGGCGTGGTAGACATTTTCTATGTAAATTCATTTCATCCTTTTTTGCTCCGGTCTCCCAAGTATTGTAGTATATCCTTCGCTGTAAAGATGCATAACGTTTCTTCATATTGCGTATTAGTATTCTATTAACAGCTCCCTCGGAGCTGTTGTCATTAGTTTAAACTGTTAACATCCCAGTACATAAGGAGCTTGAGATGGTTCAGTATCAGATTTCTGTTGAAGAGTTTGGTTCCCTTAGTGTGTATAATGATAGCGAAGAAGCTGTGAAACTTTCCTCCTTATGGCAGAAGGGAACTGCAGTTTTCGTCTTTGTTCGTCATTTTGGCTGAGTAATGTGTCGTCAGCAGGTTGCTGAACTAGCAGGGTATCTGGATGATTTCTTACAGAGAGGCTCACAGCTTGTTATTGTCGGAAATGGCGGGAGCTATGATCTTATAAAATTCCGGCGAGTGACAGGATACCCAGGGATATTGCTCACTGATCCTTCCTTGAAAACCTATAAATATTTGAAATTTAACAGCGGCTTTGCCGATGTTATCGGGATTAAATCTTTTACTCAGGGTTTTTCAGCTCTTAAAGCTGGGTTCATGCCTGGCTCACTTCAGGGGCATGCCCTGCAGCTAGGCGGTGCTGTTGTTGTCGCACCGAAAGGTAAGATCACCTACCTTTATAAAAGCTCTGCGGCAGGTGATCATCCGCCTGTGGAGGCTCTGCTGGCAGCTGTGAGGTAAATGTTAATTGATCAGCGTTTCTGGAGTTAATTGATGGTGACAAAGTCGTGATGGAACGGTTTCTGGAAAGTCTTGCTCGAGTATTGGGAAAAACCTGCGCGCTGGTTTTCCAATTCGAATATCTCAATAAGCAGAAGATCAGAGGTCTTGCCGAGTTTATAGATCTGTTCGGTGAATTTTTCCAGGAGATTGCCCAAAGAGTATGTCTACAGCGTTGAGACGCGCAATCCGAATTATATGAACAAGAGGTATTTGGAATTTATTCGGAATCAAAATTTAAAACATGTCTTCTTGCAGGGCTATTATATGCCTTCCATATTCGATATATATGCGAAGTTTGGAGGTTTGATAGAAGACAAGGGGATAATCAGACTGCACGGCACGGATCGAAAGGGGATCGAAGAGCAGACCAAGGGCGACTGGAGTCAGGCTGTGACACCACGGGACCATGAACTGCAGATGCCCGTCGATATGGTGGTGGAATTACAATCCCGTCAGGTCGAAACCTTTATATTTGTAAAAAACCATTTCGAGGGCTCTGCGCTTCGAACTATCACCAAGGTCAAGGAGTTATTGCCCTGATTTTTCAGGGGGACGCATTTATTTATTTGCCGCTTCAAGCAACTTGCTGCCAGCCTTGAATTTCACAACCTTTTTCGCCGGGATCTGTATGGTCTCGCCTGTTTGAGGATTACGGCCTTCTCGCGCTGCCCGTTCGCTTACTGAAAATGTGCCAAATCCAATCAGCGTTACCTTTTCTCCCGTTGCGACTGCATCTGCAATAGTATTCAGTATGGTGCCCAATGCCTTGTCGGCATCGGATTTGCTCAGGCCGGAATTTTGTGCCACTTTCTCTATCAGTTCACCTTTGTTCATGGTTTCTCCTTAAGTTTTCTTCAGTGGGTAGTGAAAATTTGTTATCTTGACTCACATAGCAAAGCATTTCCTCTCTGGCAAGATTATTCATCATCTTCTGCCTGTATGTCTGTTTTTATGAAGGCCTCTATTTCACGAGGTGTATAGTAGCGGAAGCGTATTCTCTTACTCAATCTGGCAGTATAGTTTGAAAAGGCCATAACTATCTCCCGTCCATTTCTGCCGCAAGTGCCTCCGCCGCCTGTTTCGCCCTGCTGCCAGACCGGCACACGAGAATCGGCACCCTTCCGGCAATTCTCATCTCCTCAAGTCTCTGCCTATTTACCGGATCAAAAGGCAGAAAGAGCGATCCTGGCAACTGCTCTGTCAATGCCTCGCCCACCGTGCGGACATCGATAAACTTGCCCTTGTTCGATTCAGTCAGTGAAGATGCCTCCTGCGGGCTAGCAGTCGTCATTGCTCTACTCTCCTGATCTTAAAATTGTAACCCGATTGTCTACCCAGAAATCTCTCTCTTGTAGCTTGAAATTATTTAAAATATCAATTTCTTTCAGAATTTTTCCATGAAATATGTGGACTTGGTTGGTTGCCGACTGCATTGACCAAATGTATTGAAGAGACAGCGATAAGATGATAGGATATATGGTGTAGTTGGCTGAGAAAAATGAATTTACGGGATAGTTCGGCACGTTGCAAAATGATTTTCTGTGCCGACGGATGAGGGTGTACATCCTACCAGGTGCATCGACATGTAAAGCGGATCTCATGATCCGAGCCATGGAAGGTGGAGCAGGCGCAGCTGAGCGCGACGAGGTGTTACGGATAGTTGATTGGGGCGTTTTGCGGAGTGTTTGCAGAAGTCGTTCCATTCTCGCCGGCAGCCGTTGCGCATAAGGGTATATTTGCCAAGAGAGAAGGTCCCATATGCAAGCAAAAACCACATATGAAGAACTGGAAAAGCGGATTCAGGATCTGGAAAAAATAGAATCAGAATATGTTTTTTTCAAAGAAGCATTACGGGATAGTGAAGACTCATTCAAAAGGCTCTT
>JAZBNU010000015.1:0-5164 GCA_036350815.1 Desulfopila sp. | reverse complement strand
CTTCTCGACCTGATCCTGAGAAAAAGAAGAGAGAACCGCCTTCTGGAAATATTCGCTGAGATGATGTCGCATCCTGGCCAACTGAAAAGAGATTTCTCTCCTGACTCCCGGCTTATGGGTTTTATACGACTGCATTGCAAAGAGAGTAAGGCCGGTAATCCACCCTTCCGTCTGACACTGAATCTGCTCAACTTCTTCAAAGGATAGCATTATATCATATGTTCTTTGAAACAGACACGCTGTTTCTTCCAGGGAGAAATCGAGATTTTCACCGTCAATTATGAGGGTCGATACTTGCAGCCGCTCGACATTAAATATTCTTTTGACTGAGTGACGAGAGACCAGAATCCATTGCACCCAGTCGGGAGAGTTCCGTACAAGGGCTAGCAGCAGAGCGGCGCTGTCACCGGCCTGATCGAGAAGGTGCAAATCATCAATTACTACCTGGAAGGCTGAGACATCACTCTGGTGCATCTCCTGCGCCAGCATCACCCCCGAAAGAAGCGACCTCCCGATAATGGATGTTCCCTTCCTCAAGTGCCTTTGCCACATTTCCGGAACGGAAACCGGTCAGATTCTTCTGGAGAAGCAAAACCAGCATGGAGAGAAAAGCAACAGGGTCATGATCCTCTGGACCAATCTGTTACCAGCCCGAAGGTATATCTCCATCGGAAACATATTGCTGAGCAAATACCGATTTACCGGATCCGGCAGGAGCCTCAATGAGGATCGCCCGTTTCCGCTTGGTCTGCAGATGTTTGAGCTCCTCCAACAACCTCGTTCTCTCAATCGGCTCTCCTGCTTCATAGGCCAGATATGTGAGTTTGTGCTCTTGAAGCTGAGACTTCTGTGCGGAAAGAATTGAGTTCATGATTCCCGTTTCTTGTTAAAAGTTTCCATGCCTTTCCCTTTGTCCAGAGGCAGCAATGTAGCAGACCTTGCCGCATGCGTTAAGATTTTTTTAAGATAGATAGTGTAAACTCTTCTGCGATATATGTTTTTTAGGACAATGTCAGGTAGGATAACGATGAAATCGGGTAATAGCCTGAGGAAAAAGGGGAAAATGAGAATGGAAACGGAAAAGGTAAGAAGAGTGGAGGTCAGATGCGCCTATTGCCGCACATATCTGAGTGAGTACTTTTATAAACATACCGAAGAGTCGTGTTCATTTGAAGGCGGAGATATCAGCCATGGTATTTGCCCGAGCCGCCTGACAGAACATTGCCCTAACGAATACCCGACCATCAGAAAAGCTTTGCCCGAGGAAGCTGCTAACCGGCATGCGGCAATCGGAACTCCTGATAAATGACGGAATTACACGAGATAACCCTATATATCCCGTACCTTACAAGAAGCACTGCAGTGACGTTTAAACATTTGGAATAACGCACAAAAAAAATGAGACCGGAGCACATAACGTTCAGCCGAGTAGTATGCTAGGATGATCTTTTCGGAACGCAAAAATTACCGCTCGACGAGTTGTACATGGTACAGGCTGTACTGTATATTATGGTCCAATCACTTCCATCGACTTCTGAAGCATTGGCCTTGTTCTGGTTACAAATATTGCTTTGATTATAACCAATTAGAGGCAGCAACTCCAGGTGGCAAAAGCTCGTCCTGAAAATATTGCATGGTAAGAGGCCGTAAGCAGACAGTTATATTTCCCTGCTTCACTCTCACATCCACTGCAGCCTCGGCTGATGAAAAACCCGGGCTGGACTGCCCCGTACAGCGGAAACCGAAAATTTACAGCAGAAAGGATCGCTTTCTCCCAGAGAAACGATCCTTTCTTTCAGCTCGACCCATTTCTATTTATACTTCTCGTAGGCCTTCTGGACGAAGGACATGTCATTGATTTCGCCATAGGGAATGTCCCGGTCGATAATACCTTCCGCAAGACAGAAGGAGACTATTGTCTGATGTCCCTCCGGCGTGATCAAACCATCAACGGAGAGTGACGGACGAAGGAAGCCGATAGATTCCGCTCCCATATTGCCGGCCGGAAACATCGGCATAGCCTTTTCAGCTGCAGCTTCATTGCTGTTTTCGTTGAGCCAGATCATTGCCCGCACGACTGCATTGGCAAATTTCTGGATGGTTTCCGGGTTTTCTCTGACAAATTTTTTGGTACCGGTAACAATGGTCGATTCATACCTGGATGTGCCGTAGATCTTTTCGTGCTGTACCGGATCCGAAACATCGACCAGGATGTTGGCGCCTACTGCGGCAATTTCCTTTTTGGCGGTGGAGCGTATATAACTGGCCTCGATATGACCTTTCTCCAGCGCTGCCAGCGAAGCTCCGTATTCCATTTGCGCCCAGTTGACATCAGTGTCTTTCATCCCTGCTTTTTCCAGAATAGAGAGAGCAAAAGAATGTGGAGCAGAACCTGGAGCACCCGCAAATATCGTTTTCCCCTTCAGTTGCTTGACATCCTTAATGGCCGGTGAGCCGACAAACATATAGGGCTTATTGGTAAGAAGTGCCATGAAGATGATTGATTCAAGGCCTTTCGCCTGTGCCCTCAGGACCGGTTCCGTGCTGAGCATGGTGAGATCGGCACTGCCGGCATGCATGCCCTGAAACGCCACCGGGCCGTCTTTGGTGGTGATAAACCTGACGTTGAGCCCTTCTTCCTTATAAAACCCGAGGGTTTCAGCGAGATAGGCAGGAAGCCAGAACTCGCTGCGCAGCTCGGCTACGGTAAGAGTGGTCAGTTTTTCCGGCTGGCTTTTCTCTGCTGCACCTCCACTTTGTGCCAGCATCAATACGCTCACCGCGGCCACGGCAAGCCAGATCGTTGCTCTCTTCATTGGTAATCTCCTCTCTGAGTGATAATTGGTTCACCTGATCTCCCTGATCCTCAGCCTTGCCGCCTTTCGGAGGCAGAACTGCCTTTTTGCGGAAGTCTGCATGCCGGATGGCTGCAGCCAAACACCAGGGGATGCCCATTAAAAGGTCCTGTCCCTGAGACGATTGCTGAGCTTCAGGAGGAGTCAGATTGATGCATGATTCGACTGCCGCTTGCGGCAATCAGAATGCTACAAGGTACCGCTGTAATCCAGCGGCGGTCGCCATTTCAGCAACATTTTTTCTACGTGCTTCAACACCATGTTGAAAACAATACCTATGACAAACAATATAAAAATGCAGGACATAACCCGGTCCACATTGAAAAAGGATGTGGCATACGAGATCACCCATCCCAGTCCGGCGCTTGCCCCCATGTACTCGCCGACAATGGCCCCGATCAATGAGGCACCCAACCCTCCGCGGATACCTGCCAGGATCCAGGGGACAGACGACGGCAAAATAACCTTGCAGACGATTTGTGTCTGTGTTGCCCCCATGAGACGGACAGAAGTGAGAATATTGCGGTCGACGCTTTTGATTCCGCCGTATGTGCTGAAGAATACCAAAAAAAATACCAGGAGGGCGGACATGATGACTTTTGACTCAATACCAAGCCCAAACCAAAGAACGAAAATCGGCGCCAGAGCCAGTTTGGGTATGCCATACAGAGCGGTAATGAATGGCTCTACCACCTTGCCGAAGAAATCAAAAAGGCCAAGGAGAAAGGCGATCATGATACCCGAAAGTGTTCCGATCAAAAGCCCCCACATCGCTTCGGCCAGGGTCACCCCGGTGTGCTTCAACATATCCCCGCTGCTATAAAATTCAGGCAGATCTATCAGGACAAGGCTGGGCTGACTGCTGTAGAATGGATTTATCAGGCCGCTTGCAGCAAGCACTTCCCACCCTGCCAGAAGGACCAGAAAAAGCGCGACACGCAAGATAACCTGCATGGTGTTGCCGCGAGTTTCAATACCTGGTATTTTCATGATTTTTCCTGAGAGTGCACTTCATCCTTCAGATCGTCCCAGATGCTTTTGTGCAGTTGAATGAAATCGGGGTTAAAACGCAGATCGGCCGGTTTCCTTGGCCTTGGCAGCGTTATGGGGTGCTCCGATTTAACCCGTGCAGGCCGTTTCGTAAGAATGATGACGCGGTCTGACAGCATAATGGCCTCTGTAAGGTCATGGGTTATGAAGAGGACGGTTCTCTGGGTTGTTTGCCATAATGACAGGATATAGGTTTGCAGCATCTCCCGGGTAAAGACATCAAGCGAGGCGAAGGGCTCATCCATGAAGATGATTTCCGGGTCCATGGCCAGAACCTTGATGATGTCGACACGCTTGCGCATTCCTCCGGACAACTGGTACGGATAGGCATTTTCAAATCCGGAAAGATCAGCCTGCTGGATAAGTGACATGGCCCTGTCGCGCCGTTCCCGCTTCGGTACTTTTCTGAGCTCCATGCCAAGTTCAACATTTGTCAGGGTGGTCCGCCAGGGCAGAAGGCTGTCTGACTGGGATATATAGCCAATTCTTGGCGTGATGCTCTGCAGCGCCTGCCCGTCCAGCGAGACTGTTCCGGACTGAGGCTTGAGAGAACCTGACATGATATTAAGCAGTGTACTTTTACCGCAGCCGCTGGGCCCGACTACCGCGACAAACTCAAAGGGCCTGACGGAAAAATTCACATCATCGATAACCGGTACCGGGTCTTCTTTCTCCGCAGTAAAAATATGCCTTAAGTTTGCAACGACAAACTTCTCCTGAGGGGGAGAAGCACCTTTCGAACTGTGCTGGGCTGCCATATTCATGATTGTTTCTTTCGCATGAGTTGATTTTTTTTCTCCAGGCCTGTGTAATATGTGTGGCCGAACCGAAAATTCGGATCAGGGAAACCCTGATCGACGAGTTTTTCTTGAATGCATCGCTTAGCAGGATCGAGCTCCACCGCAGTTACTGTTTGCAGGAGGCCTTCCACCGTTTCGACAAACCTGTGGTAAGGAAAACCTATGGCAATTTCGTCCTGCTTCCAGTTAGCCAGATATCTTGTTCCGGAACAGAGCATGGAGAGATTCATCCGGTTTGCTTCCATGGGGTACGAGGTACATTCGACGCAAATCGCCTGGTTCCCGGTCATGGTAAAAGCAGGCTGTGAACCATAGCTATAGGTGTATCCCTGAAGAAGACGCATGCCATTCCTGGCATTTGTCGCGAGGATTACCACATCCGGCAGTTCGGTTTCGTATTTTTCAATGGGCTGGACCATGATGCCGAAGCAGGATTTTCGGCGTGCTCTCATGCTGTTT
>JAZBNU010000014.1:0-4474 GCA_036350815.1 Desulfopila sp. | reverse complement strand
TGAAATACGGGAAATCGACGAAGCGATCCCAATTGTTGCTATTTCCGGAGGGGGAACCATTGCAAAAGAGCGGTACTTGACGGTCGCCGGCTGCCTCGACAATGTGAAAGCGATGGCTAAGCCTTTTGCGAGAACGGACATTCTCAAGGTAGTGCGGGAGTTGCTGCACTAACGGTTAAAATATCAAACGGCATGATTCTTTTTTTGTTCCGGTGTATTGCAGAGAAAAGGTGTTTTTCCTGAAAATCGTACGTCGCCAGTTTATCAAATCCTTCCATGTTGTCTCACTTCCCATGAGTCAGCTACTGGTTTTTCTTCATTATTACGCCACAATTTAAGGACTTGGGGTTGTCTTGTTGCTCTTTAGATTGTCAGGGCGAGGGCCTGCCAGGGGTGAGCGAAAAGGTGGAAGAGAAAAGCTGATCCTCAAACTGTTGATTTTTCTTCTTGATTGACCTGATTCTACATTTATGGAATACTTCATTGCAGTAATGGTTCGTAAAGCAAGATATTTCTGGAATCCGGAGTAGAAAAAATGCTCCTCAAATCCTGTGAGGTGGGTTTATGGTGGACGGTGCCGATGTACGTATGACCTTGAATTACATTATAGATGCCGGTCGTGATAAATATGGAGATGAAGCTGCGATAGGTATGGCCATGACCGCCCCGCTTACCTATAAGGAGTTTCATGGAAGGATCATTGCTTTGGCAGCAAAAATGATGACCGATGGAGTTCAGAAAGGTGATCATATTGCCATTCTTGCCGAGAATTCACACAACTGGGGTACAGCTTACCTGGCAGTCATGCGGTTAGGTGCGGTTGCTGTCCCGATCCTGCCTGATCTGCCGGAAGCCGATGTCCATCATATTCTTAAGGAGATGAAGGTCAAGTTTCTTTTCATAACCCAGAAACAAATAGAAAAAATTTATGAGCTGAAGGCCGGACAGGCTGGTTTTGTCATTACTCTTGACGACTATGTTGGGACGTCAGGTCTCCTGGATATTACAAGGTTTTCAGATTATCTCAATGATGCCAAACTGGAACTTGCCAAGGGTGCGGAAGGAGCGGACTCGCCTGATTTTCCCAGTGTGGAGGAAGATGATCTTGCCTCGATTCTATACACTTCCGGCACTTCCGGATATTCCAAAGCGGTGATGTTGACCCATAGGAACATAACTTCAAATGCCTATGCTGCTTCAGGGCTGGCAGAGTTGAGTGTCGGCGATGTGTTTCTTTCTATTCTGCCTATGTCGCATACCTATGAATTCACCTGTGGTTTTATACTTCCTCTTTTGAAGGGGTGCAGGATAGTTTATGCCGGCAAGACACCTACGCCAGCGATTCTGCAGAAATTCTGCCAGCATGAGCAGCCTGCGGCAATTTTTGCCGTGCCATTGGTTCTGGAAAAAATTTATAAAAAGAGAGTCCTTCCCAAAATTGAAAACAGTAGAATGCTGCAGCTGATTTGCAAAACCAACTTCGGGAGAAAGTTTATCTACAGAAAGATAGGCAGGAAACTGTTGGAATTCTTTGGTGGCAAGCTGATCTTTATGGGTGTTGGTGGAGCTGCGCTCAATCCTGATGTAGAAAAATTTCTTGTCGATGCCGAGTTTCCTTATCTGATCGGCTATGGCTTGACTGAGTCGGCTCCTCTTCTCAGTGGAGGACCACTGGGTGATAAGACTATTGAGCCGGGTTCAGCCGGCAAGCCAATACCCGGGGTGGAAATTAAAATTGTCGATCCTGATCCGGAGACCGGTATCGGAGAAGTCTATGGTTGTGGCCCGAATGTCATGAAGGGATATTATAACGACGAGGAAGCCACCAGAGAAGTTATCAGCGAAGATGGCTGGCTTGCAACCGGCGACTTAGGGTATCTCGACAAGGCTGGTAATCTCCATATTCGTGGCCGATGCAAAAATGTCATTGTTATGTCCAATGGTGAAAATGTTTACCCGGAAGCAATAGAACATAAAATGCATTGCTACAGCTGGGTTTTGGAGTCACTGGTTGTGGAGAATAATGGTCGGCTCGAAGCCTGGGTCTATCCCGATTATGAACTGATTGATGAAAAAACAGCTGATCAGTCTCGCCAGCAGCGTCATGGATATATTGAAAAGTGTATTGAAGAAATGCGCAATGAGTTGAACGCTCAGCTTTCTCCCGCTTCGCGTATTAATATCATTTATGAACGGCGGGAACCGTTTATAAAAACGGCAACGCATAAAATCAAGCGTTACCTCTATGACGGGCACAGCATGGCGCCTTGAGAGACCAAACAGACGCTCTTTTCCAGCATATCTTCCAGGTCTGGCGGGAAAGGGTAACGCCGCGTCTTCAAACAGACTTTGGCTGCAGTATGTATACATGCCCCTTATGTGATTGTGAAGTCTGCTGGTTCTTTCATGGCGATAATGTTCGTGAATACCTGTGCTGCCGCAGATGCGGACTGGTTTTTGTTCCGCAGGTTTTTCAGTTGAACCGCAGGGAGGAGAAGGCGGTTTACGATCTTCATGAAAATGGTGTCAACGACATCGGTTACCGGAAGTATCTTGCTCGATTATCTACCCCTCTGTTACATAGATTAGGGACGGCACCGCGGCATGGTCTTGATTTTGGTTGTGGTCCCGGCCCGGCTCTGGCGGCAATGCTGGCAGAACATGGTCATACGGTAGAACTGTACGATCCGTTTTATTTTGACAATCCTGCAGTACTTGCTGCGAAATATGACTTTGTCTGCGCTACTGAGGTGGTCGAACATTTCCGTGATCCAAAGATGAGCTTTTCTCTTATGTTCAATATCTTGGCTAATCTCGGGATTCTTGCCGTGATGACTGGAAGAATACGGGATCAGGAAAGCTTTAAACGGTGGCACTATATCCGTGATCCAACCCATGTGAGTTTTTACAGTGAAAAAACATTTGCATATCTTGCCGAGAAGAACCGGGCCGAGCTGGAGTTCGTCAGCAGTGATGTGGTATTTTTCGTAAAACAAACCCATCTTCAAAAGAAATGGTTACAGTGAAAGAAGAGGAAGGTGACTAATATGAGGGCCGTAAGCGGCAGAGGTGGCAGTGTTTCAAGCTATGCGTGAAAAGTAACGATGGACGAGAATCAGATTTCAGGAATAACCGCTGCCGTACAGCATAATTGTGATATCTCAGATGGCAGGGATCACGGTATCTACAGCATGTGCACAATGGTATTGAAACTTCGTAATCTCTATAAATGGGAGCATGGAGTTGAGCCGTGGCAGGAGGCGGAGCCGTCTGATCTGCTTGACTGGATCGATCAGAAAGAGCACTATTGGGAGACCCTTGCGGCGGCATCGTTTGACACCATCAACGTCAATGGTCACCGTTATTCACCGGACAGTATAGAGGAAATAAATACACTTCTTGCTCCAGCCAACCTCATCTATGGCGCCGGTTACGGTCGTTCCATGAAAGCCGTCTTTTTTCTGGCGGAAAAAGTTGCCCACTATAGTCTTGAAGGATGTTCGGTGATAATTCTGGGAAATGAAAAAGCCAAAGAGATGGCCAGTCCCTTCGCTATGGCTCAGGAAGGTGTTGTTTATATCCGAAGAGATTCACTGCGGTATTTTCTCTGGGATCAGCTGCAGGAATTGCGGTCTACATGTCGGGAACCTCTGCGGCGTTTTTTTGCCCTTTACGGCATGCTTAAAGATGACGGGCTTGACCAGCAGGTTTTCAAGACAAAGCTTGATCAGATTGTTGAAAATGAACTTGATCTTTTTATCTATCACGAGATTGGTGAACTGCTCGAAGAGACCTTCGGCAGCCGGACAATGGAGTCAATCGTTCGCACATTTCCCGGTTCAGTGATTGAACTGGTCTGTCGTACCGTTAAAGACCTGCTGGCTGATACTCACCCACAAGGCTTGCTCAGTAACATTCTGTGTCATAGGCGGGAGACCTCACTCTGTCTCTATCTTGGGCTGCTTGACGGTTTGCGCAAAACTCTTTTCCCTGAAATAGTTGAGGCCTGGCCCCATTTTTCCCGCACAGGTGATTGGGTGGTAATTGAAGAGGCCAAACAGCAATGCCGCACCAGAATACGAGAAATGGCCCGTGCGATAGATCATATAGCACAACATATTGGCCGGAAAACGGACGAATCCGTCCAGACCCTGTTTGCCGAACAGGTTATTTCTCCTCTGGGACTTGAGGCTCCTCATCACTAGCCTCTTCCTCCACTTTTTCTAGTGAATGAAACGGCTCTTCGGCGACCCTGTACATATCTTTTGTCAGTTCAAGAATTTCTTTTTCGTTGAGCGTTTCTTTGTCGAGGAGAATCTGGACGCATTTATCAATGATCTCTTTATTCTTCAGTAAAATTTCGTAAGTTCTGGCAAAGAGCGTATCGACGATTTTTTTCACGGCATCGTCGATCTGTTCGGCGGTGCGGTCGCTGACCAGATATTTATTGGTTGAGCCGAAATTCGGCTGGCGC
>JAZBNU010000013.1:0-13929 GCA_036350815.1 Desulfopila sp. | reverse complement strand
TGTTTTTTCCAGGATCACCACCTAGAGATATTATGAACCGAAACAACCCGCAACACCGCTATAACATTGCCCATCGCGGAGCTCGCAGCCTCGCCCCGGAAAACACTCTACCCGCTTTCCTCAAGGCCTGGCAGGTTGGAGCTCATGGAATAGAAACCGATGTGCAGGTTACCAGCGACGGTGTACCTGTTCTCTTTCACGACAGTCACCTGCGCCGAACCACAAACATAGCTGAAATTTTCCCCAAAAGAAAAAACAAGCCGCTGTATACTTTCACCCTGGAGGAGATCCTTCGCCTTGATGCCGGTACGTGGTACAGAGACACCGATCCTTTCTCATCCATCGCAAGCGGCAGTGTCGACAGCACGGAGGCACAGGCAATCTGCGGTACAAAGATACCTCTGCTTGAAGACACACTCCTTTTCGTAAGAGATAAGGCATGGTTTATCAATATTGAAATTAAACCACTCTCCAGGGAAAATGAATCGTTTCCTGTCGTCGAAGAGGTTCTTCGCCTAATAGAAAACGTAAATCTCAAACCAGAGCATTTTTCTCTGTCCTCCTTTCACCATCCTTTTCTGCGTCAGGCAAAATCTCTACGCTCAGACATCGAGGTCAACGCATTAATCGGCGGTGATACGGGTAAAATGCAACTGTGGGGTAATTATGAGTTTGGCATCTATAATGCCAATGTTGATTTGATCGACACAGTACAGATTGAAAAAGCCTACAGTCACGGCTGCCGGATAAATCTCTATACAGTGAACCGGCTCTCCGAGATGAAACGCTATCTAAGCCTTGGGATAGAGAAAATCATTACCGACTACCCTCAGGTGTTAGCTGACGAACCTTTCAGAGGCAGAAAAGAACAATAAACCTTTGCCGACAGACCCCGGCCCAAGGGGAAAAGACATGCCTGACGGACAAGTATTCCAGCCATTTACCGACAGACTGAGCAGAGACATCCGCAATGCCCTCTCAAAGTCTTTTGTTACGGTGCTGCAGCAACGGACCATTGACGCGGCGCAGACCATAGCTGACTATTACCTCCAAAAAACAGAGAAGTCATGTTATCGCGACTATATCCGTAAACGGCTGCAATGTTATAAAAATGTTTTAGTACAGTTGGACGACAAGGACCACGAGCCACTCCTGCTCGGTTTAATCCTCTGGGATGAAAAACTGTTTTTTGAAGTACACGAGGTGTTGGAACATGTCTGGCTTGACGCAAAAGGTGAAGAAAAGCTGTTTCTTCAAGCTATGATCCGAGCAGCGGGTGTCTATATCAAACTTGAGGCGGGATATTCCGATCCTGCATCCCGCATGGCTGGGAAAGCCATTCCTGTCCTCGAACGCAATCAACACCGGCTTGCTCTCTACACCAATCCAGCTGTCCTGATAAAAGCCTTGAGAACCCTGGAGCCATCAGCACCCATTTTACTTTCCCCCGGACCACACCAGTCTCACGTCAATTACTAAGCGTCGGATACATGCCTTATAGCTTTAGCAAGCTATCTTCTGCCGAAAACTGCCAAAAGCAAAGAATTGATTGTTTTTTGCGACGTGAGCTTCCCTTTTGAAGCAATCTGTTCCAGCTCTTCACATTCGCGTTGTGTGAATATCTCAGTACATCACTTCAGCCTCCCATGGCTGATAATGAAGAAATACACCAGACCAAATGCGCCATGCTACGAATGACATGACGCCGGTTCATCTAGGCACTCCCCGGGGATGAAAGAGACTCATGCAGCTTTTCATCTCTGTCACAGGATCACATAGCGCTGCTGTTAGTCCTGGTTTACTCTAAATTGTAACACATTATTCATGAGAAAATCGGGTTAAAAGTCCCTCTGCCAGCTTCAATCGGCTCAGAGTATCTGACTGAGGAATAACTTGGTACGCTCGTGGGTCGGATTTTTGAAAAAATGCTCTGGGGTGCCGACTTCAACAATAGCGCCTTCATCCATGAATATGACACGATCCGCCACCTCTCTGGCAAATCCCATCTCATGAGTGACCACAACCATGGTCATACCTTCCTTGGCCAGTGTTTTCATGACATCCAGTACTTCACCGATCATCTCCGGATCAAGTGCTGATGTTGGTTCGTCAAAAAGCATGATTTTCGGGTTCATCGCCAACGCTCTGGCTATGGCAACCCGCTGCTGCTGCCCTCCGGAAAGCTGATCGGGATAGTTGTTCTTCTTCTCAACGATTCCTACCTTTTCCAGGAGTGCAATCGCGGTCTTATTGGCAACTTCCTTCCCACGTTTGCGGACAACCAGCTGCGCCAGGGTAACATTTTCCAATACTGTTTTATGCGGAAAAAGGTTGAATGATTGAAAAACCATGCCGACCTCTTCCCGGACTTTATTGATATTGGTCTTAGAAGCAAGGATATCAACACCGTCAATGATAATGTGTCCGGAATTAGCAGCTTCAAGATGGTTGATGCAGCGAAGCAGAGTCGACTTTCCCGAGCCAGAAGGACCGATTACGACAACCACCTCGCCTGGTTTTATCTGCACGGATACATTATTCAGAGCATGGATTTTATGCGGCACATAAAATATTTTTGAGACATTTTGAACATCAATCATTTTACCCCGAGCCTCCTCTCCATATATTGAACCACCATCGACAAGGTAAAGGTCAGGACCAGGTAGAGTATGGCACAGACAAACCAAAACTCATAAGGCTGTAGACTAACGGTAATAGCTTCCCGTGTCGCCTTCGTCAACTCCCGTATGGCGATCATTCCCAAAAGTGACGAGTCCTTTATCAAACTGATAAATTGTCCCGCCAGCGGCGGAAGAATTCTTCGCAGCGCCTGTGGCAGAGTGATATAGCGAAGTGCTTGAGCGCCGGTCATGCCCAGAGACCGCGCCGCCTCGATCTGGCCACGGTGAATCGACTGAATGCCCGCGCGGACGATTTCGGTGACATACGCTCCAGTAAAGACGGCAAGTGCGGCCACACCATACCAGAGTGCTGGTATTTCCGTCATTCCATAATTTTTCAGCAACTCATTGATCAGTGTCGCCAGAACAAAATACCAGATGAATATTTGTACCAGAAGAGGAGAACCTCGTATCAATTCGACATACGTTATCGCCGACCATTTCAGGGCCGGATTGCTGGAAATGCGGCAAACACCCCCGATAAGACCAAGTATAATGCCAAAAATTATCGCATAAAAACTTATTTTCAGTGTCAGCCAGGTTCCCAGAAGAAGAATACCTGTGCGCCATTCAGCATATTGACCCAAGGGGTCACCGGGATAGACAGAATCTCCCTCATACACCCAGACATCGCTTCCCGGGATGATGTATTGCAAAGCGCTACCATCTTCGGTCCGAACTGTTACTACAGCCTGGTCTTTATCCGAGGTATCGATCGACTCAATATTTCCTCCGATATTGGCTTTAACCAGAATTTCCTCTTCCGATCCGAGTACATATCCTGGAATTATCTGCCAGCGCCAGACATAGTCAATTTTTATTGTCGCAAAGTACAACGATCCCAGCAGCACAATTACCCCGAGAACAAAGACTCCCACCCAGGTGTAATAGTTGAGTCTGCTTCTATTCCTATCAAGACTTGAATTTTCCATGAACTCGCCGATTGTTTTTACGCTTAAAGAGTGATACCGCTCACCAAAGCCCGCTCAGAGACGATCCCTTCCTTTGCAAAACAAGATACACAGGAAAGAGCAAATGAAGATGAACAACTGCCTACGCCCCAGTGGCCTTTTTGCACAAGGATTGCACATGCAGGATAACACATCAGCACTGACTGCCGCACATAATGTGATGGATCAATGCCGTTCCAAACCAGGCTGATGCCGATAATCCGGAAACTGGGCCGACAAAACGACACCGGCGCGAATCCGCCATTTGGATCGCGCCGGTCTGTTATTTTCACTTCATTTCTCTCGATATGCAGCAATTCGCTATTCTATTTCCTTAATCCAATCGGTGCTGCTGATCCACTTATTATAAATCGTATCATATCGACCGTCATTTTTCATCTGGCGTAGAAAGTTATTCAGCCAGTTGAGAAAATCCGGATCACCCTTGCGTATTGCCCAGGCCAGCGGCTCAAAAGTAAACGGCTCGTCAAGAAAAATCAGTTTGCCTTCTCCCTGCTGGGCCATAAATGTGGCGCAGAACGGCAAGTCATAAACCGTCGCATCGGCTTTACCGTTGAGAACCTCAAGAGCGGCTTCGCTTTCGACCTCGTAGCTCTTATAGTTCGCTTTAGGCATTAAACGTTTGATGGCCTGCTCACCGGTGGTTCCGAGTTTAGAAGTAACAGTGAAACTAGGGTCATTCAGATCTTTATAGGAGGTAACTTTTCCCTCATGTTTTTTGTTGAGCAAAATTGTCTGACCAACAATGATGTAAGGGTCTGCAAAGTTGATAGCCAGGTTGCGCTCCTGGGTCACGGTCATACCGCTGATAAGGATGTCAAATTTTTTCGTAATCAACGCTGGGATAATGCCGTCCCATGCGGTATTGACAGGGACAAACTTGACTTTCATGGCTTTTGCCATTTCTTTGGCCATATCGATGTCAAATCCGATAAAGTTGCCCTTTTTGTCCGCCATTTCAAACGGAAGATAACCCGCTTCAAAGCCTACTCGAAGCTCTCCCCTCTCAATGATCTCATTTAATGTGGACTTTTTCCACAGTTCAATGTCCGAACTGAACGCAGGTGTTGCAAATCCTGCCCAGACAAACAGTAAAAGTGATAACCAGACCAGAACTCCTCTCTTCATACATCCCTCCCTTAATGTTGATTTGTTCATGTCGCCGAGTAACGAAAGCAACACCTTGTACAAAAACAGCAGGAAACTTATTTGTTTTCTACTCGCCGGTACAGTCGTTATCCGCCGTGTGATTAATAGATGTTGCGCTGCCGCAAACCTGGGTTGGTGATTTTTTCTCTCGAACAACCTATCTTTTTTTGATCAGTTTTTCCACACAATTCTTCCTGTTCCGCATTTTTCCATCTTGAACCGCTCACCCTCCTTCATCTATTTTCCCTTTGATAAATCTGATCAGGTAGGTTTTTGCCATATAGCAATGCCGTGCCATAGTGATCAATGTCCCATGGGGCTTGACAATCCAGGGAAGTTGTAGTGCGCAATTCTGTGCCCGTGTTTACTCTGTCCAGTGGTATGAGTACCACCTGAACATGATCAGGAGACTAAACATTATTGCTGATCGGGGAGATTACGGTATTCGAGACCAGCGAATACAAACGGAAAGTTGTGGGCAATACAATAGAAGGAAATGCCGCCTGGCTGAATACAATCCAAAAGACCACCACGGGGAAAAGGTGGCAAACTGGTTTTCTGCCCCATGATATGGCGGCAATCTTCCCATCATATTTCCTATACAATCATAACGAAAACTTTTCGATCAGTTTTTTTAATGCATGGGATAATTGCCGCAGCTCTTCCGCGTTTTCGGCAACATTCCTGGTACCGTTTGATATTTCGCGTACCGCAATGTTGACCTCGGAAATATCCTGAGAAATCTGTTGCGAAACCGTGGAACTCTGGGCAACATTCTCAGAAACCTCACCTATTCCTTCTCCTGCCTGAATAATATTACTGGTTAATTCCGCCATGGTATTACTCTGTTCATCTAAAGAGACGGCAATTCTGGAAACAATAGAATCTATTTCAGTTATAATCTCAGTTATCTGCCGGATCCCTTTAACTGTTATATCAGTAGAATTCTGGATCCCCTCAATTCGATCCTTAATCTCACCCGTGGCATCAGCAGTCTGTTTGGCCAGGTCCTTTATCTCGTTTGCGACCACGGCAAAACCCTTCCCTGCCTCCCCTGCGCGCGCAGCCTCGATCGTTGCATTAAGAGCGAGAAGATTGGTCTGAGCCGAAATCTCCGTAATCGTCTCAGTGACCTTTCCAATGTCCAGTGCCGCCCCTCCAAGCATATCAACTTTTTCAGAGATATCAGTTGCCTGAAGCACTGCATCACCTGTAATCTTTTTGGCGCTCTGAGTCGAAGTCTGAATCTGATCGACAGACATCCGGATCTCCTCTGTAGCCGTACTCATAACCTTGACATTGGCTGCAGCCTGTTCTGTTGCCGCGGCAACCGAGGTCATATTGGAACTCATCTCCTCGGCAGCTACTGCAACCGAATCAACACGGATCGCTGAATCTTCTGATCCCTTATCGATCTGTTGTGAAATTTCCGCCAATCCCTGAGAAGAAGTATTCAAACTGGTACTGTTCTCATTGACATCTCGGACCAGATTGCGAATATTGGTGATAAATGCCTGTAGATACGCTCCCAATTCGCTGAACTCATTACGAACAGCCTTGCGAAAAACCTTCTTACATTCGCTGCAGGACTGAAACTCACCTCCGGTAATTTTAGGACATTCAGCTTCAGCTGCAGCCGAACCTGCCTCTTCCCAGCAATAACCTTCTCTGCCATGCATCTTGCAGTCTTGTTTACCGCATCCCATTATCTCTGAACAGTTAACCTTTGGAATATCATACAATCCGATACCAGAACGGGAGAGATCTCCCCGACTGACGGCTTCCAGCAAGTTGTTAAATTTCTTAATAGGCCGATCAATCAGCTGGGTAAAGAGAAAATAGACAAAAACCTGAATTATCAGCAGAGCAATGATCCCTATGATCACAGACCACAACGCCTCCTTTTTCGCTGCCGCAAGAACCGGTCCTATATCCATGGGAATAGCCAGAACACCTACCGGCTCTCCGGAAAAATCGGGTATCGAAACATAGGCAGTCAGCAACTCCCGCTCGTTTTTACTCACTCTCTTCACGCGGATGGAGTCATCTGCCATGACTTCCCGCAAAAAGGGAAAATTGTTCTGCGGGATAGATAGATCATGAGTTTTAGCCTGGTATCTGAAACCATCTCCGTCAGGGACTATCACAGAGATATCATGCTGAATGACATCCTTGAGTTTCAAAACAAGGGTATCATTAATAGGAGCACCAAACTCTACCGAGCCGACATGCTTTCTCTCGAGATAGATAACAGGAACCACTGCTCGCAAAGATATCCCGGCAACACCCTTTTCGATACCCACCGCATCTTCCTGCTTTTCATTCGCTCTAAGCACAGTCTTACGAAAACTGGAAAGATCATCACCATATTTCTCCGGCTTTTGGAGACGAAGAAAAGAAGTGGCAGGAGGCACATGGAAGTGGAAAACATTCAGATCAACAACTTTCTTCAGATTTTCATAAAGCGGAGTAGTAAGGCTTTGCAGCGGCTGGCGATAGCGACCATCAAGGTTGCTTTGCACTGTCGGGACTGCGGCAACAGCATACGCCAGCAAACGAAGCTGTTCCGCCATTTCGGAAGTAAGTTGACGCCGAACCTGAGTAACAACTTTTAGAAGGTCTTCCTCCATCTGCCTGGTAGCAGTGCTGAGCTTTTGCTGATATGAAAAAAAAGTCGGTAAAGCCACCATCAATGTAATAAGAATCCCCAGAATTGAAAGAAGCTTTGTTTTTACCTTGTGCGGTAACACTTTTCTTATTGATGAAAGCATAGATATTCTCCAAATAAAGGTCAAAAACGAAACATCGTGGAATCAGCCACTCAGCAACGCAACATCCAGCCACTCAGAAATCGAATCACTCCATTTACCAGGAAAGCATTTTTTTTCCTATCAGTCAATATAATCGAACAATAACAAAAGAAGTACGCTAGAAAAGCAGCAACTACTTGCAACGGTTCTTCCCTTTTGTTAAGAGCAGAGAAGAAATCGTAGTTCTAGGTAAAGTAGTATCCATCAATCTTTCTGCCGGGGACTCATGACGATGCATTCACCCCTCTTGATTATTTTTCGGGTTTTCTTTCCCTTCGCTGCCGGCTATTTCCTCTCCTATCTCTATCGAGTGGTTAATGCGGTAATTGCTCCCGACCTCATAGCAGATGTCGGTATCGGCCCCTCTGCTCTTGGTTTGCTGACCGCTGTCTACTTTATCAGCTTTGCATCTTTTCAATTACCTCTAGGAATCCTGCTTGATCGATATGGACCACGAAAAATAGAGGCACTTCTTCTTCTCTTTGCAGGCTTGGGAGCCCTTCTCTTTGCCAGGGCGGAAAGTGTTACCGCTCTCATAGTTGGCCGTGCTTTTATCGGTTTTGGTGTATCTGCCTGTCTTATGGCTGCCTTTAAAGCCTTCACTCTCTGGTTCCCACGCGATACATGGCCAATGGTCAATGGATTCCAAATGGCCGCCGGAGGACTGGGCGCTCTGGCCGCTACTGCACCTGTTGAATCAGCTCTGCAATTTACCGACTGGCGCACTGTCTTCACAATTCTTGCCTGTGTTACTGCAATAACCTCTCTATTGCTCTTTCTCGTTGTTCCTGAAAAAACAACCTCCTCAAACAAAGAAAGCTTTCACAGACAGTTACAAGGAATAGGAGAGGTTTTCAGCAACAGGAATTTCTGGCAACTGGCGCCCCTTACAACCCTGTCTCAGGCAACATTTATGGCTGTTCAGGGCCTATGGGCAGGTCCCTGGCTTACCAATGTGGCCCTTCTGGACCGATCCACAGTAGCCAATATACTTTTATGGGTTGCGGTTGCTATGATAGCCGGATTTATAACCCTTGGCAGTCTGACAGAACGCCTTGTTCGCCGGGGTATCAGTGTGCAGACGACTGCTGTTACAGGCATGGTTCTGTTTATGGTGGTGCAGCTGCTGCTTATAAGCAACCCCGAGGGATGGACCAGATTTTTGTGGATGGCTTTCGGGTTTTTCGGGACTTCCGGCATTATTGCCTATTCCGCTCTGACCCGGTCTTTTGATGTTGAACTTTCAGGACGGGTAACCACGGCTATAAACCTTCTGGTTTTTATTGCAGCTTTTACCGCACAATGGCTTATCGGCGCAGTCATCAGTCTCTGGCCGGTCGGTGCCGGTGGAGAGTTGTCCCCGGAGGGATTCACATATGGTTTCGGAATCATATGGTTTCTGCAACTTCTTTGTCTTGGGAGTTTTTTTCTGATAAAGAAGAGACGGCTCAGCCAGAAACGCAAGACATGAGGCTCGCCAAACGGCTCTTTGTTTATATCGACAACCTCACATTTCAGGATTATGTACCGTAAGTTCTGAAGCTATCACACATGCTGTAGACATTTTCTCGATAATTCGGTATCATCCCCTTCCATTGAAAACATTGAAGAGTATTTTGACTCAGCATCGTAATGGCGGATATTGCAGATTTGGTGCTTCGATATTTATTTTATATGACACTGCCAATAGCAGATAATACCATGATAAAGAAAAATACCGGACCAGTACTTCTCATTGCCGCAGGAGTACTTCTTCTGCTCTCTAATCTCAATATCCTTCCTTTAGGCGAAATCAAGGCACTGGTAAGACAATGGTGGCCCCTTCTGCTTATAATTGTCGGAATCATCCAACTGCGAAGCTCCCGCTGACACAGCATCCAAACCTGAGGGTCTTATAAAGATGATAAAACAAGCAGCAAATTGGACAAACAGCAAAAACTCCTTACAGTAGACCATTGATTCTATGGACCATCATTATCAGCCGACCAGTCATTTTTCCAAGAAACTTCTTCATATAAAAAAAGCTGATCCGTTGGGGTACAAACGTATCCGCAAAACAATCGACAGACTGCTGCTCGAGCCTGCCGATGCAGACGGTCGCATGGTGGGTCTCTACCACGGCCGATTAAAAAAATATGTTGGCAAAAGAGACTATCGTATTATCTATTACTGGTGCAATCTGTGCAGGAAAGAAAACGACGGGAAACACTGCGGCATAATTCCGGACAACAGTGTTATCTTTTTTGATGTCTATCATAAAAAAGATAAGAAAAAGATCAAAAAGCACACCATATAGGCAACCGAAAATTACTCGGCAGTACACCGGAAGGTCTGCTGAAGCGCCAGTATATAAATCAACCTGATTACCCCTGAAACTCAGCATCGTGATTTTAAGGGGGCAGGGTCGCTCTTTTCTCGGGTGTCTGCAGCCAGGACGGCCGCAGTCAAGCCCCCATGGAAGGGTTTATGGCGTCCCGTGAAAAGAGTGATCCTGCCCCATAGGGCTTGCTGATCTTTAGGGGTAATCAGATAAATCAATTCAAAAAAGGTCACTATGCACCAGCTAAAAGCCAAGTGTCTGCCGCTCCTTATCGGCAGCCTTCCCATCGACAGTCACAGCCGAGCCATGGAACTGATACTTGAACACACTCCAGAAATACCCCTCTGGCCTCAACTGCCGTCCTATAAAGAGGAGGGCATGGTTCGCCAGTTCATTCCAGGTATGCCTGGTCTTGATGAATGTGATGATACTCTTTTCATTAATGGGGAGGGTGACCAGTTTGATGCCGATTTCCTTGCCTTTTACGAAGAATATCTCATGGTAGTCGAAGGCGGCGGTAATCTTGATGAAAGCCGTTTTGCGTTGACAACGGCAACAGCAAAAGGTTTTTTCGATTTTCTTGATCATACCAGTCGGATACGATCAAACCTCACCGGTCTCAAAGCTCAGATTACCGGGCCATTCACCTTCGCCACAGGAGTGGTTGACCAGAACAATCGAGCAATTTTTTATAACGACCAGCTCAGGGACGCCGCCATAAAACTTCTTGCCTTGAAAGCAAAATGGCAGATCCGCAAGATGAGAGAGATCTGTCCTTGCACCATTATGATCTTTGATGAACCCGCGCTGGCAGGATTTGGTTCATCAGCCTATATCACCATCTCTCATGATGATGTCAAAAACTGTCTCGGTGAAGTTTTTGAAGCAGTCCAGAGTGAAGGCGCATTGGCCGGAGTTCATGTCTGTGCCAATACGGAATGGTCTATTCTGTTTGAAGCCAATACGGACCTTCTCAGCTTTGATGCCTACTCCTATTTTGACAAATTCATTCTCTCCCCCGATCTCCTCCGTTCTTTTTTTGAGAGAGGAGGCATCATAGCAAGCGGCATCGTTCCCACCGCTCCTGAACTGATCGACAAGGAAGATGCTCTCTCTCTAACCGCTACATGGGAAAAACAAACCGAAAAACTTGTTAACATGGGAATTCCCATGCAACAGGTTTTAGAGCAAAGCCTGATCACGCCAAGCTGCGGAACCGGTTCTATTTCTCCGAACTATGCAGAAAAAGTCATGTCATTAACTCGCGAGGTGTCCAACAATATCAGAAGGAAATTTCAACTGAGCTGATTGTTGCTCCCAAATCCAGAAACCCCATGCATATCCAGGATTACCATACCGACCACCTCCATATCGATCATTTCAGAATTTCTCCTGGGGAGGCATGGTGCCTCTACGGCTCAAACACGTCCGGCATCAGCGAGTTTATCCGCCTTCTCGAAGACATGCCTGCTCACGCTGAAAAGATATCCTGTCGTAATACCCCGACAGTGATCTCTTTTGCCGCCCAGCAGGCAATTTATGAGCGTGAACTCAGAAATGATAACAGCGACTTTGAAGACCGTATAGACCCGGGAACTCCCGCCCGTGATTTTATAACTGCTCCGGAGAAATACAATGGCCTTCTCCGCGACTTCAATCTGCTCCATTGTCTCGACAAGGGATACCGCCAGCTCAGCTCCGGTGAAAGCAGAAAGCTGCTGCTGATCAGTTCTATTTCCCGCAACCCCGGCATACTTGTTATAGAGAGTCCCTATGATGGACTCGACGTTGAAGGATGCCTTGAACTCGACCGCACACTGAGCAAGCTCCACAATCTCGGTTATCAGATTGTGGTGAGTGTCAATAATCGAAGCGACATCCCATGCTGGTGCAGCCATCTGGCCATTTTTCAACAGAGCCATATTGCTCTGCAGGGTACACGGGAAAATGTCCTGCAGCACTTTAACGAGCTGCAAAACTCAGCAGGAACCTCGTCATTTCAGCTCCGGGAAAACGCTTTTGAGCCTGAAAATGAAGAACACATCCTGGTACAATTACGCGATGGTTTCGCCCGCTATGGCAATCAACTTGTTTTTAAAGACCTGCAACTCACTATTTCAAGTTATCAACATACATTGATCACTGGCCCCAACGGAAGCGGGAAGTCGACGCTGTTACAGATTATCAGTGGAGATAATCAGAACTGCTATGGCAATACTCTTGAAATTTTCGGGAAAAAGCGGGGCAGTGGTGAATCCATCTGGGATTTGAAAAAAGACATGGGGATCGTCAGCCCGGACCT
This sequence comes from Desulfopila sp., assembly GCA_036350815.1. GTDB lineage: Bacteria > Desulfobacterota > Desulfobulbia > Desulfobulbales > Desulfocapsaceae > Desulfopila_A. The sequence goes on along the minus strand of JAZBNU010000013.1, from coordinate 1,696 downwards.
GCACCGTAACTATTATGTGCCGGGAAGTGCATTGCAGGCCGTTCTTTCAGGACTGTTTGACTCCATCGGGATATATCGGCAAGTCACCGAAAAACAAAAAGCCCAGGCAATGCAGTGGCTGGAAATGATTGGACTTGGCGAAAAGGCATTGCTTCCTTTCCGGCGGCTCTCTTATGGTGAACAGAGGCTTTGCCTCATTGCCCGAGCCCTCATCAAAATGCCTCGGCTGCTGATACTGGACGAACCCACTCAGGGACTTGACCAATACAACCGATCCAATCTGCTCGATTTTCTTGAAAAGATAGCTCTGCAAAAACGCAGCACCATTATTTATGCCGGGCACAGAAAAGATGAGTATCGTCCGTTCTTCCAACTGCACATTGATTTATCCGCCACCTGATCCTCATGCAATCAGTCATTGACAATTGCCTCTTCATAACAACTGTGTTTTTTATGGAGTACTACAAAAGAGGACTTTGTCATGAACACACTTGAAATCTTTTCAGATTATATCTGACCCTGGTGTTATTTCATTACCGGGAGTATTGAAAAACTCACTGAAAACTACAATATCCATGTGCAGTGGCGAGCCTTCCCCCTTCACCCGGAAACTCCGGAAGAGGGAAAATCGCTGGAAGAACTCTTTGCCGGGTCGACCATCAACATACCGCGAATGCTTGAACACCTCGCCCAGGTTGCTGACTCTCTAGGCCTTCCCTTCTGTGAGAGAAAAAAAACGTATAACAGCAGGCTTGCTCAGGAACTTGGCCTTTGGGCAGAGAGTGAAGGGAAAGGACATTTCTTTCACATGGCGGCATTTCATGCCTATTTTGCCGAAGGCCTCAACCTAGCCAAGCCCAGTGTAGTTTTACAAATTGCTGAGAAAGCCGGCCTTGATATTGTCGAAGCAGAAAAAGTCATTAACGACCGATCTTACAGCACTCATGTTCTGGCTGATTGGCAGCTTTCCAGGAAAAAAGGCATCACTGCCGTCCCCACGTTTATCATGCAGGACGCTATCATGACCGGTGCTCAGCCATATAAAGATCTAGTCCGTTTCATCACCTCGGCAAGTGACGTTTCTCCCAGAATCCTCAGAAATATTTAGCTTTGTCCCTTCCAATATTTCCTGCACAGTCACTTGACTTACGCCTTGAATACCATGTTTTTCAAAATATCAGGTTTTTAAATACATAGCTACCACATCACACCTCTGGCAGCAGTTCCATGTCGCAGGCAATCAAGACAATTTCCCTGCAAATCCAACTTTTTGTTTCCACCCTGGCCGACCCGATGTATATTCACCCAATTGTGCTTGCGCACCAGAATACTTTCCAAATAGGAATCAGAACTAACATCTAATCGCAACAGTCTCGAAAATAAAGAAGAGTAACACTGTATGACTCGATTTCAAGCAAACCTCCTTCTTCTCCTCACCGCACTGATCTGGGGCTCCACATTCGTTGTTCAGCAAGTTGCCACAGGAAGCCTGGGAGCGATCATGTTTACTTCATCCCGTTTTTTCATGGGAGCTTTAATCATTTCTCCCATGGCGTACATCCAATACCGCCGTAAGCAGAAAACTCCCTATAAGATAGCTCTACGAGATTGGTATGGTATGGTATTAACAGGCCTTGCCCTCTTCTGCGCTGCTGTCCTGCAGCAAGTCGGTATATTTCATACCTCGGTCGCCAAC
>JAZBNU010000012.1:0-11560 GCA_036350815.1 Desulfopila sp. | reverse complement strand
TGAGGAAAAAAGATCCAGCGCATTTTACTTGTCAACCATGAGGAATGCTCGCTAAGGGGGAGTATAATGCTTTCATTTTCCTTTGCCCAGCTATTCTTTAAGGAAGCGATAAAAGAGATTGGCTCTAGCACGGATCTCTCACCAGCCGAGGTTGCGGTGGATGCGAGGCGTGGCAAGATCGGCTGGCCTTCGGTGAACATTGTGTATGGTTTTTTTATGAAAGTATACTGCTTGAACATATTGGAATATCGTCTAATTTAAGAAAATTGGCACAATGGTCATGAGAAATTCGGGCTAGCAGCATCTCGATAGCCACCACGAGTCAGACACGATGAGGTTCACAAATACTTTCAGGTAATGTTCAGCTTGAATCTACTCTGAATCGTTGCGAACGAAATACAATATTAACTTGACAGGTTAATGATTTATATTAAATAGAAACAGACCACCTCTGTTTGTCTGCCTTGGTGGTAAAGGGGATCTTCAAAAAATTGAAAGATTGACAGGTTAACTTCTCTATTTAGGTATATCCTAATAGGGTGGATTTTGTGCGATGAACAAGATTGAAATCGCTTACGCCAAGATAATTAAATCCGGCAACTTTCCTTCACTTCCAGAGGTTTTGATAAAACTTTTGGATGCCTGCGAGGACGAAGAACGACCACTGGCAGAAATCGCGGATATTATCAGCAAAGATCCCGTTCTCAGCTTCAAGGTTCTTCAACTCGTAAATTCAGCCTATTACGGGTTGCGTCAGACTTTTACCAGTGTTGAGCAAGCTGTCGTCTATTTGGGTGCCAACAGCATAAAAAACATTGCAGTAACAACAGCTATCAGCCAGGTCTTTGAATTCAAGCGTCTGAAAAGAGTTAAACGCTTCGATTTAAAAGAGTTCTGGTGGCATTCTCTGCTCTGTGGCACTTTAGCAAAGCGAGTTGCCCAAATTTCAGGATACAGTAACTCCGACGAGGCATATCTTTCTGGTCTTCTGCACGATATTGGTAAAATTGTTTTAGTTTCGACATTTCCTGAAGAGCACGACGCCATCCTTTCGAAAACGGATAACCATGAGAACACACTGTGGGCTGAACAACAACTGATTGGTGTCAATCATTGCCAGGTGGGAGCGTGGTTGATTCGAAAGTGGCAATTGGCTTCTATCATGGCTGACGCAATTAGATACCACCACCATCCCATCGAAAAAGTAGCCGAAAGCTTTCCTCTTATAAAAATTGTTTATTTTGCCAATCTCCTCACCCAACCCCAACAGGCGGGCACGGCTGATGAAGTAGGAGATGTCCTTTTTGGCTTTGCGCAAAATGAACTCTCCGATTTGTATTCCGGGGCCATCGAAGAGGTTGAGGAGGTAGCCCGCAGCCTTAATATCAAAATAAAACCGCCCGAAAGAGAAATACCAGGGAAGGATGAAGTGCTCAATCAGCAGTCGAGCACAGCTGGCGGCTCAAAAAGTCAGCAACCTTCTGAGAGTACAGCGAAGTCTTTTGACGACGAAGAAGAGTTGGGGGCAGATAAGAAGTTACAACTTCGGATTAGAAACCTTTCATTAGTCACCAGTTTTTTAGAACAATTGTCGATAGCAGAGGACAACGGGAAAATACTCGAGGTATTTGAACAGTGTGTCACGATATTATTTGGTCGGGGGAAGATACTGTTCTTTTTTCCTGACGAAAAAGAGACCCTTTTCAAGGCTGCAGCCTCAAACAGCAATCCCTACAGGCAGGCGAGTCGCGACCTGGTAATGCCCCTGAAGCGTAATTCCAGTCAAATCATAAAAATATTTTATGCTATGGTTGTTGGAGAAATGACAAAGGACGGTGATACTCTCAGTCTTGCCGACAACCAGATTTTGACGGCCCTTAATATCTCAAAGGCATTGATTGTTCCTTTAAAAGCCGGCAATCGTCCGATTGGTGTTGCTTTGCTTGAGGATCAGGAAGATGGTGATTCCAAGTTCGGCAAAAACGAATTGAAGCTATTGAATATTATTTCCCAGCAGGTTGGACTTTGTCTCTACGTAGAGAGGATGAAGCAGGAAAAGGCAAAAGAAATAGAATCGGAACGCATGGCTGCAATTTCAATGACGGCAAAGAAATTTGCCCATGAAATCAATAACCCCTTGGGAATTATCAGTAATTATTTGGTCTCCTTGAAACTCAAGCTTGCAGAAGAAATCAATATTCAGGAAGACCTGGAAGTTATAAACGAAGAGATACGCCGAATTTCTTCTCTGATCAATCAATTGGATTTTTTTTCGCAACCAATGTCCGGTGAAATTGGAGAAATTGACATTGACCATGAACTCAAAAAAATCATCCATCTGATAAAAGTGTCAAAGATCAACAAGTCGGACATTGTCGTATCCTATAAGCCCAAAGGATCATTGCCGTTTATAACTACATCGCGAGACGGTTTTAGGCAAATCGTTATTAATTTGTTGAAAAATAGCATGGAGGCGCTCCATGAAGGTGGAGAGATTGAAGTTTCCTCATGGGCAGTCGTCAAAGAATCTCCCGACAAACAGATAACAGGCGTGGTCGTGTCAATTAGTGATAATGGGCCGGGATTGCCGGAGAATATCAAACAGAATCTCTACAAGCCTTTTGTCACGACCAAAAAAGACAACCACGCCGGACTGGGCTTGTCGATTGTAAGCAAAACAGTACAGGCTTTAGGGGGAAGAATTACATGTGTCAGCAAAGAGAAACGGGGAACCACCTTTAAGTTTTTCTTACCCCTCCAGATCAAGCAAACTTAGCATTAGTGAGCATTATGGAAGAAAAGACAAAAATTCTCATTGTTGATGATGAAAAACGATTTGTCGAAAGTCTCCGTAATATTCTCAGGCATTATGGGTATGACTGTACCGCTGCGTATGAAGGAAGTGAGGCAATCGAGTATCTGCGGAATGACAATTTTGAAATAGCCTTGCTCGATGTTGTACTTCCTGACATATCGGGATGCAGTGTTGCCGATTTTATCAAAAAAACCTGCAAGTCCACTACGGTGATCATGTTGACGGGGCTGAACACGGTCAATACCGCTGTAGAGGCTATGAAAAAAGGTGCCTATGACTTTCTCAGCAAACCTGTTAATCCTGATTGTTTGCTGAAGACATTGGAAAAGGCCAAAGAGCATAATGATCTGAAAAAGGCCTTGAAGATAAGTGAAAAACGCTTTCGCACTTTGGCTCAAGTCGCCTGGGAAAGTATCGTCATTCATGACAAAGAGCAACTTCTCGAGGCTAACGAACAGTTTTACAGCATGTTCGGCTACAGGAAGGAAGAATTGATCGGTGAAAATTTTTATGAAAAAATTTTTACCCCTGAATCGATTGGTATCATAGAACAACATTGTCACTCCCAAGATGCAGCAGGTTTTGAAGTTTCCGGTACCGATAAAGATGGCAAAAAGCTTCATGTTGAAATGAAATGTTGCTCAATAGAGTACTTGGGACGGAGTGCTCAGGTAATGATAATGCGGGATATTTCAAACAGGGTGAGAAGTGAACAGGAAAAACTCCATTTCCAGGAAAAACTTGCACAGGCGAGTAAGCTTAACGCACTTGGATTGATGGCAGGTTCGGTTGCCCATGATCTTAACAATATTCTCACCGCAGTGGTCAGTTATCCGGATCTCCTTCTGGCGCAAATGGATAGGTCTGATCGATACTATAATGAGATAAAAAAAATCCAGGAAGCTGGAAAACAAGCTGTATCTGTTGTTGCCGATCTCGTTTCAATCGCTCGTGGAGGTGTCCGTAAAACAGAAATAACCGATCTCAACCAACTTATCATGGACCATCTTACTTCGATCGAGCACAGCGAACGCCTCCAACATTTTCCTAATGTATTCGTGCAAATCAAACTTCATGAAAATCTTGCGGACATAGAATGTTCACCTCAACATATCAAAAAGGTTTTATCAAACCTGATAGGTAATTCCCTGGAATCCATTCACCAGAATGGCACAGTTCGCCTGGAGACCGAAATGTGCAAAATATCCAAGGCTATTACAAACGGTTCCAGTACGTTAAAGGTTGGCGACTATGTCAAACTGACAATTGCGGACGATGGGCCGGGGATTGATCCCGAACATATCGAAAACATCTTTACTCCTTTTTTTACAACCAAAGAAAAGAAAAAAAGCGGTACGGGCTTAGGTCTTTCTATTGTTTGGAATGTTATCCGGGAGCATAAGGGGTGGATCAATGTTAAGAATCTTCATCCTGGCGTTTCTTTTGAAATATTATTCCCACCCTCGGCCCAAAAAGCATCTCGCACTTATACCCCGATACTTGAGAAGTCATTGGTCGGAAAAGGGGAAAAAATACTTGTGGTTGATGATGAACCCAATCAAATTATCATTATGGAGAAAATGCTTGATATTCTTGGTTATAAGCCAATTTCTTTTACAAATGGAGAAGAAGCGGTAAACTATCTGAGGGATAATCAGGCCGATCTCGTTTTTCTCGACATGATGATGGGAGATGGGATTAACGGCAGAGAGACCTATGAAAAAATTCTGGAGATATCTCCAATGCAAAAGGCTGTTATCCTCAGTGGTTATTGCGACATGAGCGAATTAGAAAGAGCCAGAGGCCTTGGGGTATTGTCTTGTTTAGAGAAGCCGGTATCGCTTCAGAAACTGGGAAAAATCATACAGGATTCATTGTCCAGTTAACCCGAATATCTGCAGGATGATAATAAAATGTATGGAAAGAAGAAAGTTTAGCCGAATATCTCTCAACATCCCAGCCGCACTCTCCTTTTTTCAGTTGGAAGGATGCCATTCAGGAGTTCTTACGAATATCAGTGAAGGAGGTTGTTTTTTTCCTTTCAAAGGAGATTTGCCGGTTGGTGAACAGTGCAGTCTGACGATCGTTATCGGCGAAGGTATCGTTGCAGAGACATTTACCATAAGTGGGACTATTGTTAGAAGTAATTCGAAAGGTTTCGGAATCTGTTTTAATTCAATTGACAACAATCAGAAAGCTTTTATCAGAAAGATAATAGTTTATTATGATTCCCAATAAAAGGTGCCTCAATTGCATGGCATCTTGACCACATAAAAATATTTCGTTTTTACAACGAAATCCTCTTCTAACTCAAACAACGAAAAAAATATTCGGGTTGCCGAGTAAAGAGTAGCACGTGCGATCTGTCTGGATCTGGCTGAGTTTCGTGTGTAACCAGGAAACGAAAAAATCATCAGAAGCCCAAGGAGGGTATTGAGTGAAGGATTACAAAACAGGAAAGAACACCGCTTCGGTTTGGGCGGGTGAAGAGACGTCTATAATGGGGAATGTTACCCAGGTGCCGGTGGTACACAGTGTTTCCTTTGGTTATAAGGATCTCGAAGAGTGGCAGCAGGTAGCCCTTGGCAGAAAGGAGGGGCATATCTACAGCCGCAATACCAACCCCACCGTGGATGTCTTTGAAAAGAAGGTCTGCCTGCTCGAAGGAGCCGAGGCGGCAACCAGCGCCTCCACCGGTATGGGAATTATCAGCAGTACCCTGTTTGGTCTGCTGGCACCTGGGCGTCGGGTGGTCTCCGTCAAAGATACCTATGGCGGCACCAACAAAATTTTTACCGAATTTCTGCCACGCTTTGGAGTTGAGGCAATCCTCTGTGACACTACGGATCATGAGACCATAGAGGCCGAAATCGCCAGAGGCTGCGATCTGCTCTATCTGGAAACACCCACCAACCCCACCATCAAGATCATTGATCTTGCCCGTCTGGCAGAGGCCGGCAGGAAAGCAGGTGCAATCGTGGTGGTGGACAACACCTTTGCCACCCCCATAAACCAGTCGCCGCTGGCACTAGGAGCAGATCTGGTGCTCCATTCGGCCACCAAGTTTCTCGGAGGACATGCTGATGCCATGGGCGGAGTTGTGTGCGGTACTCAAGAGCTGATCAAACAGATTTACCATTATCGTGAAATCAACGGTGCCACTCTCGATCCCATGTCGGCCTACCTGCTTCTCCGGGGCATGAAAACTCTGGCGCTGCGTATAGAGAGACAGAACAGCAACGCATTGGAGATCGCCCGGTATCTTGAAGGGCATCCCAAGGTAAAGAAGGTTTTCTATCCAGGTCTGGAGTCACATCAGGGACATGCTATTGCCGTCAAACAGATGAGCGGTTTCGGTGCCATGCTCAGTTTTATGCTGCAGGAAGAAAGCCTGGAGGCGGTTGGCAGGGTGTTGGCCGGGTTCAGGTATGCCCACGCGGCAGCTAATCTTGGTGCCGTGGAGACCATCATCGGTCCGCCGGCGACCACCAGCCATGTGGAATGCAGCAAAGAAGAACGTCAGGCCATGGGAATCCCTGAGAGCCTGATACGATATTCCACCGGGATTGAGGATGTCGAGGATCTTAAAAACGATCTCGACCGTGCCCTGGCCTTGCAGTAATAGTAGAGGGACGAGAGGGAGCCGCTGTTTCTCCAGAACACCCATCAGGCTGGGCTGCTGTTTTCTGCTGCAGCCCTTTTTTATCTGACTTTGAGGAGAGGTTTTTAAGGAAAATCACTTTCCGTCTGTTAAGGCAGATCCTCATCTATCATAAATCTGACATTCAGGGTGTGTCCGGGAATCCCATAGCGGCGGAGTGGAAATTGCACGATATGGTTGTCTGCTATTCCTGCAGGATAGTTGAGAACCAGAGGCATTTCACCCTGGAGAGAGCCGGTGCCGAAACACCGGCCGCACTCATATACTCCCCAGTACCCCCGGCCAAGACATTCCGGGCAGTGTATCCGTGCCGGCAGGCGAAGACGGATATGGCCGCCCCGATCGGCCTGCTCCGCCGTCAGGATGACGGCGATATCGAGATTGTTCTGGAAGGGTCGCGTATAATTCCAGTTGTCTGCTGCTAGAGTGAAAAAACGGTCGAAGAATGTTCCGCTATCAGGCCCGGGTTGACGAAGATGGCTGCTCTGTTGAAAACGGAGAGATTCGGCGCTCTGTTCTTCGGGGATCAGCGGCTCTACACTGTTGTCATGCTGTGCTGCCTGGGGGCGAAATATTCCACCTTCCCTTTTGTTCGACCTGACGGTCCTGAGGGTATCGTCATATTCCCGGCGCCGCTGCGGATTGCTGAGTACGGCATAGGCTTCCTGAATGGCTGGAAAAGGCGAACCTTGAGGGCCGAAATAGTCTGGGTGATATTCCTTGGCCAATCGTCTGTACGCTGTTTTTATATCTTGTAGAGATGAGTCTGCTGGAATTCCCAGGATGACATAATAGTTTTTCGGCATAGGCGAACCTCCTTCATGTCTTCTTTGAAAGATGCTCGATGGTGTTTTCTCCTGTAACGCGAATACTGTTTACATATCTTCCATCAGCATACCCTTTTTAATAAGCCGGTTCACTGTGGACAGATTTCTTTTTGCCATGGATATCTGATCTTCAAGCATAATGTACAGCTGATCCTCTTTACCGAGCAGATCAGCGGATTTCTGCAGAAGTCTCTTCCCCTGGTGAAGGTACTCCACCATCTCTTTCTGCAACTCCTTGCGTTTCTTGTGTTTTGCCAGTTCCGATGTAATCACAGGAGAGAGCCTTTTAATTGACATTTCCACAAGAAAATCACGAGATACCTCCTGTTTTTGAGATATCTGGTTGATTAGTTCCAATGAATTCCTGCTTATAACGAAGGTCTTCTGGCGTCTGGCCGTTGAGTGGTACTCATGCTCGGGATATTTACGGGCGATTTCCTCCAGAACAGTACTATTCTCAAGCAGTTGATCAAAAAGGGACTTTTTCTTGATGCCCAACTGGGCGGCGATCACGCTCAGGAGGTTTATGACCTCCTGAGACAGTTTAAAAGTGGCTCTGACCGACTGTCTGCCGATGAGATCGTCCGCTGTCAGATGAAGATTACTTCTTTGTGATGGTACCTTTTCTCTCACTCTAGTTTCCCTCCGTACGTTCAAATGTAGTACCATTGTATTACTTTGTCAATAAAGATTAAAAAGTAATATGTAAAGAAAAACAGAAAAAGTAAACAAATAATATTGACACTGGTGTAAGTGTAATTAAAATCTACAGCAAAGAAATGATAGTGAAGTTGAATTTTACGTAGATATGGTGAGATGGGATGGCTGAGAACGTGTTCTGGAAATGGTGATGAGGGTGGTGGAACCTGTTTTGGCTAATCTCATTGAACAGAAAAATCATTGATGAAGGAGGAGCAGCTATGTGGACAAGTGTGAATGACATCGACAGAATGTTTGGTGCCATGGATCTGTTTCGCAACCGCATGAACAGGTTATTTACGGATTTTGACAGATCATATGGAGAGGATTATAACTGGAGGCTGGCGGCTAATGGGGCTCCCAGGACGAACCTGTATGATAATGGTGAGGAGTTCCTAGTGGTTGCCGAGGTTCCAGGAATGAGTAAAGATGATATCAATATCAGAATTCAGGGGAACTATCTTGAATTGAGTGGTACTCGCAAGGCAGACGCACCCGAAGGGTACAGAACCCACAGGGCTGAACGACCGGTCGCTTCATTCACCAGGAGTTTCACTATCCCTTCTGATGTCGATGGTGAAAGGGTGCAGGCTTCCCTTAAAGATGGTCTTTTGACGCTGAAATTGCCAAAAGCGGAAGCAGCAAAGCCGAAACAGATCGAGATACGTTGACACTATGCATGATCACATTGAATGACAGTATACTCTTTGGAGGTGCCGACATGAGTGAAAGGACTGATATTGCCAAAGTAGAAGAAGCTTTACCCGAAAGAAGAAGCCAGTTGCCGATGGTGGCTCCTGCAGTTGATATTCATGAAAATGATGATGAAATTCTCCTTTTTGCAGATATGCCCGGGATTAAAAAAGAGGAGATTGCCATCAATATCGACAACGGCAAACTTACCATTGCCGGAGCGATGAAAATGGAGAAGAGTGGTGCGCCGGGATGGGAAGAATTTGCAGATGTTGAATATCGCAGGTCTTTCTCCATCCCCCAGACTATCGATGTTGCTCAAGTCAACGCCGAGTTGAAAGAGGGGGTCCTTAAGCTGCATCTGCCGAAATCCGAGAAGGCCAAGCCACGTCAGATAGAAATCAAAGCAGCATAGGATCAGTCGCAGGCCGGGATTAAAGACCCGGAAGAAAAGTGGCCAAATACAGGGAAACCATTCTTGATGGTTTCCCTGTTTGCGTCTGCTGGAAAATGTTTTTTGGTACTCCGCCTTTCCATATTGCAAAACTGCCGGATAGGAAAGCAATACATTGGAGATGTGTATGAAAGGAAAATGACAAACGGAGGTATTCAGGACAGAAAGAGAGTCATAGACGATCCGATTTTATTGGTTACATATCTCTTGTGGAATGGTAAAAAGAGTAAAATGGTCATCCTGTAATCGATGGAAGAGGTCCCTGTTCCATTCCTGTTGATGAGAGAATGTTGCGGGAATGGAAGTCTACGTTCGAATCGTATATGAAATCACTGGTCAGTAAAAAAGAAGAAAAAGCACTGAAAGAACTCCTCTCACTGGCTCCGGTGCCTGAAGTGACCTTCAGCTATTATGAGCTGCGTGGTTTTCTTTATGGCATCGCCATTACCCCGGATGGTATTGAGCCAGGTGAGTGGCTGCCGCTTATTTTTGATGAAGAGATGCCCGACTATGGGAGTGCAGAAAAGGCCCGCCAGCTGACTGGAGCTCTTTTCACCGTTCTCAATAAGCATATCGCCGCCTTTTATAATAGTACTCTGTTTATGCCTTTTGATATGGAGAACCTCGGCGAAAAGAATGCGCAATCTCTTTTAGAATGGGCATCCGGATTTGAGGAAGCGCTTTCCCTTCGCCCCGAGTGTTGGGAGGAGTGCCGGGCGCTCAGCGACGACGAGCAGGATCGCCTGCTGAACAGTCTGATAATTGTTGAGGGCCTTGTCTTTCCTGAAGAAGCCGCCGCCATGTTCGAGCATATGCCAACAGAAGAACTCCTGGGCATCGGCATTAATCCTGCCGCAGGCGAGGCTGAAAAAATAGCCCAGATGCAGTTTTTTATGATGCAGGCGCTTGGACTTGCCGTTGAAACTATCCAGCGTCATGCGCTCGCTCTTGAGAAAAAGAAAAAAGAGGATATTCGTTCTTCGACGTCACCTTTCCGGCTGCGGTCGAGCAGTATCGGCAAAAGTACACCCTGCCCCTGCGGCAGCGGGAAAACAATCCGCGAGTGTTGCGGTTCTCCCGGTGAGACAAAAACTGCAACCGGCTCAGGCAAAAAAGGGGAGATAATCAAAGTTGACTTTTCCAGGCGTGGAAACAAAAAGCCGCAATCGAAAAAGAAATCGGAGAGTACTTCAGGCAGCAGATATCAACTGGAGATAACGCTTTCCTCAACTGAGCCGCTGGTCTGGCGGCGCATCGTGATACCTTCTTCGTTCTCTCTTGCCGAACTGCATCAGGTAATTCAGCGGAGCATGGGGTGGCAGCAGTACCATATGCACCAGTTTACCACTGGAAAAAAAGTTTACGGTCCACAGACGGCGGACGACTATCTCGGCCAACCCGTTCTGGACGAATCCCGTTTTTATCTCAATGAGCTGGAAAAAGAATTGCTTCAGGGGATGGTATATACTTATGACTTCGGTGATAACTGGACGCATGTCATCCTTCTGGAAAAAGTGATTACTGAGGACAGTGGCCCGCTGATCCCTGTCGTACTTGACGGCGCCAGGGCCTGTCCACCTGAGGATATCGGTGGTGTGCCCATGTATCAAGAGCTCCTGCGGTATATTGCCGGTACAGTTGATGACGCCACCTGGACAGTTTTTACGGAAATGGGCCTGCAGGATTTCAACCCGGATCTCTTTGATGCTCAGGCCGTCAATAGCCACTTCAAACGCATTTATGGCAGAAAATAAGGTTGCTGCGCCTGCAGCAAAAGATCAGATCGGGTCCCTCGGTGATACGCGATACCATGCATTGCTGTTGGAACTTGCCCGATACCGCATGCCCTTTGGCCGATATGCCGGCCTTCGGCTGATCGATCTTCCCGAACCCTATGTGGTCTGGTTTTCGCAAAAAGGATATCCCGAGGGGAAATTAGGTGAAATGCTGCAAATTGTTTATGAGATCAAGGTCAACGGGCTGGAATATCTTTTTAAACCTTTGCGGGCGGATATTTAACCCGGATATTTCATGGCTTGAGTCGGCCGGTTTATAGCAATACCGTCTATAATGCCATGACATTTACATGCCGTTCCGATGAGGAGGGGGGTGTTGAGATGCGACAGGGCCCTGTCGTGCAGGTCCCATAAATCGGCCGGAAAAAAACCGCCGGTCCCGCCTGAAAACTGGCGGCTTTTAAGGATCAGCGGAGTAAAAATACAACTGTTTTCCTCAAGAAGTCTGTGAAGTGCCGGAGGGCGGCGACGTCGGGTATAACTGCAGATGTCGTCTGGTTCGCGGCAGTGCGATGGACAGAGAAAGTCGGCATGGGAAACTACAGCGCTGTCGGGACCTTGTCGGAGCGGGTGGGGGAGCCGCTCAAGGAGATTATCCGGCAAATTCACCGTCTC
>JAZBNU010000011.1:0-12430 GCA_036350815.1 Desulfopila sp. | reverse complement strand
TGTCATGTTTTTTTGCGTGAATGAACTGCTGTTGGGAAAAGTGTCAGGATGTTTGCGGATATCTTGAAAAAAGTCGAGGAATAAATACATTTGTATCATGATATGCTCTTGACCGAATTTCTCATGAACATTGTGTCGAATTTTTTAAATTGCATGACATTCTAATGCTTTAAATCGGTTTTCTTTCATAAGAAAACCATACACAATGTTCACCGAAGGCCAGCCGATCTTACCGTGCCTGCAGCGTTGCCGAAGCAAGGTGCATGGAACTATAGCTCCTTGCTTCGCGCCTCGCATCCACTGCAACCTCGGTTGTTGAGAAATTCGGGCTAGTCTTTACGAGCGCTGTCACAGTGTATTCTTCAGTAGGAAATAATGGTTGACGGAGGACAGGTTTGCTGCTGGTCTCCCCTCATCTTCTTCGTGTAAGGAGTTCAATATGCCCCGAACAGAGATTGCAGTCTCTCAAACTCTTTATCGCCTTTCCATTCTTGATGAAAACGGTACTCTGGATACGGAACTCGAGCCGGATATAAGTGCGGACAGGCTGGTCGCTCTCTATCGTGCCATGCTGCTCGGCAGGCGCTTCGACGAACGCATGCTCGACCTGCAGCGCCAGGGGAGGATCGGCACTTTTCCTCCCATAAAAGGCCAGGAAGCTGCTCAGATAGGTGCTGTGAGTCATCTTCGTGAGAGTGACTGGCTGGTTCCTTCTTTTCGAGAAACCGCGGCAGAAATCATGCGGGGCCGCTCTCTTGAAAGCGTGATCCTCTATTATAATGGCTATAACGAAGGTACCAGAATTCCGCAGGAACAGCGTGATCTGCCTATGGCGATCCCGGTGGCCTCGCAGATCCTTCATGCCGTCGGTCTGGGATATGCTGCCGGATATATGCAGACCGATGAGGTTGTGATGTCCTTTTTTGGTGATGGAGCCACTTCGGAAGGTGACTTTCACGAAGCCCTTAACTGTGCTGCGGTCTATCGGGCCCCGGTAATCTTTATCTGTCAGAATAATCAGTGGGCCATATCTATCCCTGTGAAAAAGCAGACACACAGTAAAACTATTGCCGAGAAAGCACTGGCCTACAATATGCCCGGTATTCAGGTTGACGGCAATGATGTTCTGGCGGTCTATGGTGCTGTAGAGGAGGCGGTCCGGAGAGCCAGGAAAGGCGGAGGTCCCACTCTGATTGAATGTGTGACCTATCGGGTAATGATGCATACCACTGCCGATGATCCCAGGCGATATCGGGACGAAAAAGAGGTTGAGGAATGGCGCAGGAAAGATCCGCTGGTGCGATTTCAAAAATATCTCTTTGACAAAGGTGTCCTCGACCAGGAAATGGAGCAGAACGTGGAAAGTGAGGTTCTACAAGAGATACAGACAGCCATCGATTCTGTTGAGAGGGAGATGAAGGAGATCGGGGCTCCTGGTGATATGTTCAATCATCTCTATGCAGATCTGACACCTCGGCTCAGAATGCAGCGCGAGGAAGTGCAGGGTGCAGCCGACAGGGGAAAGGAGGTCGACCATGGCTAAGATGACGATGGTACAGGCTTTGAACCTCGCTTTGCGTGAAGCGATGGCCCAGGATGACACGGTCGTTCTGCTGGGTGAAGATATCGGTCCGGACGGAGGAGTATTCAGGGTCAGCGATGGCTTGATCGATACCTTCGGGGAAAAGAGGGTTATCGATACCCCGCTGGCTGAATCGGCCATTCTCGGCATGGCGGTCGGCATGGCGATATACGGGCTTAAGCCGGTCTGTGAGATACAGTTCTCCGGTTTTGCCTATCAGGGCTTTCACCAAATGGAAAACCATGCCGCCAGAATGCGCTGGCGGACTCAGGGCAGATTGACGGTGCCCATGGTTATGCGTGCCCCTTATGGCGGAGGTGTCCGAGCCCTGGAGCATCACTCGGAGAGTCGTGAGGCCTACTGGGCGCATACTCCGGGCTTGAAGGTGGTTATTCCCTCCGGGCCGCGTAACGCCAGAGCATTGCTTCTCAGCGCTATTCGTGATCCGGATCCTGTTGTTTTCTACGAAGCAAAAGCACTTTACCGCGCCTTTCGCGAAGAAGTACCTGAAGAGGAGGAAGTAATGCCTCTTGGGGTCAGCCGGTTAGTCCGTAAAGGGAACTCTCTGACAATGATAACCTATGGCGCCATGCTGCAGCCGACCCTTGAAGCTGCTGACCAGCTGGAGCGGGAGGGAATAACGGCAGATGTGATTGATCTGCTCACACTCTCACCTCTTGACGACAGCCTGATGCTTGCAAGTATACAAAAAACTGGAAGGGCCGTGATCGTTCATGAGGCCCCGGGCAGCTTTGGTCCCGGCGCTGAAATCGTCACCCGCCTCCTGGAGGGTGCGTTTTATTATCTGGAGGCCCCTGTAAAAAGAGTAACCGGTTATGATATTATAATCCCATATTTCAGCAGGGAGAAATGGTACGTTCCCGATGTCGCACGAATTATTGAGGCGGCACGATCAACCCTCAAGATGTAACAACAGGAGTGGGCATGATACAATCGTTTCGTTTGCCTGATTTGGGCGAAGGTGTTCATGAGGCTGAGATACTTGGTGTCCTGGTGCAGACCGGTCAGTCTGTGAGGGAAGGAGATACCATTCTTGAGGTGGAGACCGACAAGGCTGCAGTGGAAATCCCATCCCCTTTCAGTGGAACAATTGCCGAGATCAAGATCCGGCAGGGCGATATTGTTACAGTCGGTGATGTACTTATCACTTTTGAGCTCTCCCTCGAAGAAGAGCCCGCTGCATCTTCCATCCCTGAAAAAGAAGAGAGGCTGGTGCCGCAGGAAAAAGCAGACGACAAAAAGTCGCCGGTTCCAGCAGCACCTTCAACCAGAAGAATCGCAGGCGAACTTGGTGTTGACCTGCGCCTGGTCCAGCCCACAGGCGCCAATGGAGTGGTTACGGCCGATGATGTGCGCAGCTACGCCGAGAAACACATCAGGAAAGGCGAAAAAACTGCTCAAATCCCCAGGGTGAAAGAAGAATCACCGAAAAAAGGGGCGGAAGATGAGAGTCTGCCTGATTTCAGTAGCTGGGGAGAAATAGAGAAGGTCCCGTTCCGCTCAATCCGCCGGGCGACCGCAAACCGTATGACGGTTTCTTGGACCACTATCCCCCACGTGAACTGTCAGGATGTGGCTGATATCTCGAGGCTTGAAGAGTTTCGTCAGCGTCATAAAGAGGAAATTGAAACGGCAGGCGGCAGGCTTACCATGACCGTGTTTGCCCTCAAGGCGGTTGCCAGTGCCCTGAAAAGCTATCCGCAGTTCAATGCCAGTCTGGATCTGGAAGGTGGTCATATACTACTAAAAAAATATTATCACATCGGAGTGGCGGTTGATACTCCCCACGGGCTGATGGTGCCTGTCATCAGGGATGTCGACAGAAAGAGCATCAAGGAGATTTCCATTGAGCTTGAAGGGGCAATCAGCAGAGCAAGAGAGCGCAGCTGCAGCCGGGAGGAAATGGCGGGAGGAACGTTTACGATAACCAATGCAGGGGCCATCGGCGGGGGATACTTTTCCGCGATCATCAACTACCCCGAGGTGGCAATTCTCGGTCTGGGGCAGGGAAGGATGCAGCCGACGGTGCTGGCAAAAAGTCATGGCAGACATGAGATTGTCCCGCGTCTGGTTATGCCGGTGGTGCTTTGCTTTGACCATCGGGTGGCAGACGGTGGTGACGCCATCCGCTTTCAGCGACGCATCATCGAAGCGCTGGAGGACCCGGACGAACTGTTTATCACAATGACCTGAGAAAACTCAGAGAGTTTCAGGAGAAGTGTATGGTAATGGGTGATATGAACATGAAGGTTGACCTGCTGGTTGTCGGTGGTGGGCCGGGAGGGTATGCAGCTGCTTTTCGCGGGGCCGATCTCGGGATGGATGTCGCGTTGGTCGACTTGCGCGAGCGCCCTGGAGGCACCTGTCTCTATGAAGGCTGCATCCCATCAAAAACCTATCTCCATCTTGCTGAATATCTGGTTGAAACCAGGAAAATGGCACATATGGGCATCCATTTCCCGCCGCCGCGGATTGACCTGGATGAGATACGAGCCTGGAAGGAGCGGGTTGTGACCTCAATGGCTGACGGCCTTGTCGGTCTTGCAAAAAAGAGGGGAGTGCAGCTGATCCAGGCAAGAGCAGTATTGCAGAACTCCACCACAGCCCGGCTGGAAGGTGGAGATATCAGCAGTATCGCCTTTACAAAGTGTATTGTCGCAAGCGGTTCGCAGCCTGCGATTCTTCCGGGCTGCAATGTTGCCCAGGGAGGGCGGATAATGTGTTCGCGCGAAGCTCTAGCGCTTCCTGATATCCCGACCGATCTGCTTGTCATTGGCGGCGGCTATGTCGGTCTTGAGCTAGGCAGTGTTTACGCCGCTCTGGGAAGCAGGGTGCATCTGGTGGAGCTGCAGCCTGCTCTGCTGCAGGGTGTCGATCCGGATCTGGTTGCGCCGCTGCGATATAAACTGGATACCCTTTTTCACCAGATTGATCTGCAGACTGGTATTGCCGCAGTGGAGGAGCGCTCTGAAGAAGTGGAAGTCCTTGTGGAAAAACATGGAAGAAAGGAAACGCTTCATTTTGACAAGATTCTGGTTGCCGTGGGGCGGAGCCCTTCATCTGGTCACCTTGGCCTGGAGAACACCAGGGTTACCCTGGATGCAGCGGGATACATCCAGGTCGACAAGCAGCAGCAAACCGCGGAACCGGGGATCTTTGCGGTTGGCGATGTCTGCGGTAACGGTATGCTGGCCCATACGTCCATACGGCAGGGGCGGGTCGCGGCTGAGGCAGCTGCGGGAAAACCGACGACCTATGATGTTCGTGCCGTACCCGCCGTTGTCTATACCGATCCGCAGATAGCATGGTGTGGTTTGACGGAGGAACAGGCCAAAGCAGAGGGAAAAGACGTCACTGTTCTGAGGTTTCCGTGGAGATATTCCGGCAGGGCGCAAACCATGGGAGAGACTGAAGGATTGACAAAAATTCTGGCAGAACCTCGCAACGGGAGGATTCTGGGGGTGGGGATAAGCGGTCGAGGGGCGGAAGGGCTGATCAGCGAAGCGGTCCTGGCAATAGAGATGGGGGCTGTTGCCGAAGATCTTGCCCTGAGCCTCCATCCCCACCCAACACTCTCGGAAACCCTTGGGGAAGCAGCAGAGATATTGCTGGGAAGCCCGACGCATCTGCTGGGCAAAAAAGGAGCAGAGCGGAAGACCTGAGTATTGTTGAACGCTGCAGCGGGAAGTCTTTCAGGGCAGAGAGGATTTAATTTTTTCCGGCTTACAGAGTGTGTCCGGGGAGACAGAGACGCTGCCGCAGGTTTCGCAGGTATACTGCATGGTTGGAAGCTTGCTTTCGCAGATCCATTCTTCCGGGATTCCGCAGAAATTCGCTTCCGGTTCTTCAGGCGTGCCACTGCACACTTCATGTTCTTTGTCTGCTTTTGCTCCGCAGTTGCGACAGGTATATGGCATCGTACTTCTCCTTCTCTGAGGAAGAAAAATTCTGTTGTATTCTCCCGTTGATACTCTCATATGTCTGGTAAAACTAACAACCGCTGATCCGGCTGTCAACGACCTGGGAGAGAATGGGTTGATTTTTTCATCACTCAGCCCCAACATTTCATGAAAAAGCAAGTTGCTGCCATTTTTATAATGAAAAAACAGATAATTAATGCAGAAATTCTTTGATTTGTGCTGGGTGCATTTTGTGCTTAGAAAAGCTGGCAGCAAGCTCACCTGTTTTTCACCCTTCGGGCGTGCCTGCTGAGCCCATACTCTTCGTTATCAGGGGTTTGCGGTAGTTTATTACAGCTGCACCCTTGATGCCTCGATTATGAACTCAGCAGGCACGTGAAATATTGCGGCGAGATATAATGTTTGACAGAATACGGTGAAAAGAGCGAGCCTGCCACCCTTAATAGTACGATGCTGAGTTTCAGGGGAATCAGGTAGATTTTTATATCTTACTCGAGACGGGAGATGTCATCTTCGTTGTAGGAATAGCAATCTTGAGTTGTTATGTCGAACAATCGGCCATGCTCATGCCAGCTGGTGACAATCGTATCGAATAACTCGCTGAAAGGAGTAATGGGGACAGCATATTTTTCTGCCGTTTGAAGAATTGTCTTGAGGGTTTCAGGCTGGCACTCAGTGCTCTGGCACAATGCGGCAATGTGATGCGCGAGAAAGAGAAGAGTGGCGGCTTGGAGGACCTTGCCTGTTCCAAGCTCAACACGGCCAAGGTCTTCATGGAACCCGGCAGCGAGGGCGTATTGGGCCGGCATGCCCCAGTTGAGAAAAAGTTCAACGGTAAATTCGGCCCTGTCGATGCCGAAAACCTCCACTTCTCTGCTTTTTGCGGGGAAGTTGCCGGCTTGATCTTTGAGCATGGTGGCGTATTCTTCAGGAAAGAGTGTCGCCATGGAAAGCGTCCCCATGTGGGCCAGTAGAGCTGTAATGAAGATTTCATCAGGATCAAAATTACCGTATCTGGAGCAAAGCTCACGTGCGGCAAGTGCTTCGGCCAGACTGGTGCCCCAGAACAGTGGGTAGTCAAATTGGGCACACTTCCCGATTCTGTTACTGGAGAGAAGAGAAAAACCAAGAGCAAGATTGACGACGGTTTTCATTCCCAGTTTGACAGTGGCTTTTTGTACCGATGCTACCTGAACACCAGTTGCGAGAAAGGCTGAATTGGCGTAGTTAATGATTTCTGCCGACAGGGCCGGGTCGGTTTGAATGAGATCTGCGATCTCTTTCAGGGATGAGGATTCACTGTTGCAGAGTCGCATCACTTCCAGCACCGTTGCCGAGGGTGACGGCAGTTTGAAGTCTCTGTTGAGTCGTGCAAAGATTTCTTTTCTTCTTTTTTCCTGTTGTTCCATCTCACTGTTTTGCATTTACAATATCGCTCCGGAAGAAATGATTCTTGAACAGAGAAACGACCACATGCAAGAATGTATCCTGGGGACGTTTGACATTCCAGCAAAGACAGCGCGGCATGTACCGGCTTCTTTATAACCAGGCTACCCCTGTAGCTTTGGCAAGTCAAGCGATACCGTACAGTGAAAGTTTCAGAGCGGGTTTGCGGCATCTATGCAAATGAGCCAGCTTGTCAAGAGTACTGTTATATCTTATTATGGGAATTCATGAATGTAGATAGTGCCTGTCCATAAATGGCACTTTTTCCCTAACTCGTCGTTGCTCTCAAAATTTAATCCTCGGAATATCAGCTATATGCCTGTGGTTAAATTTATCGAGCGCCTAGATTTAGAGCATAATTGCTCATTTCTGGACAGACACTGGATACCGGGAGGGGTTTTTGAAGTACAGTAGTGTCCTATTCAAAATTCACCTGGCGGTCATTGTTTTCCTGGCAGGCTGCAGTGTTAACACAGCAGGGACTCCTGATTCTGCTGATACTCTCTGCTATTTTTTTGATGTTGGGGAAGGAGCGGCTGCTCTGATAGACAGCCCGGAACTGGGCAGGATTCTTATTGACACGGGGAATCCCACCTCCCGGCTTGTCAGTAAATTGAGCGGCATGGGGGTTACTTCTGTAGACACGGTCATCGTGACCCATCCCCATCCCGACCATATCGGGGGAATTCATAATGTCCTTGAATTTCTCTCTCCTCAGGCAATTTATGATAATGGTGAACCGTTGACTTTCTCCGATCCGATGCAGCGGTGGTATCATGAGAATGTAAGGCTTGACCCACGTTATGCCTTGCTCCAGGCTGGTGATCGGATTGAAAAAGACAACTCCGTTCTGGAGGTGCTTGCACCATACCAGCTTACGGGAAACTGGAATGAAAATTCACTGGTTCTTCTCTTCAGTATCGGTCATTGGAAAGTTCTGTTTATGGCCGATGCCACGTATGCCACCGAAGAAATACTGTTGCAAAACAAGGATGATTTGAGCGCCGATATTCTTCAGGTTGGTCATCATGGATCCCATATCAGCTCGAGTGAACGCTTTCTTGCAGAGGTGCGGCCCCGATTTGCGGTAATAAGCGTTAACATTGAAAATATCAACGGCTATCCTTCTTCCCGAACCATCGCCCGGCTGGAAATGCAGGGGGCCGAGGTTCTCTGCACCTGTGATCAGGGCGATATTGTTTTTGCTGTCAATCCGGCAACACAAAGAATCAATCTTATACGAAATGAAAGAGACGATTGAGAAGCTCCGCAATAGCAGAATAGCAGTACTGCTGCTCTTGTGGCTGGTTTTTATCCTGGGCAATACTTTTGTCGGCAGGCAGATACACCAGTTTCTGCTCACCCTGGGAGGGAAGGAAATTATTCTCGGGGCGATTGGGGCAGCTGCCGTCTGTGCTCTTGCTCTTCTTGCCCGGGAACTTGTCAAGATGCAGCTTTCCCTCAAGCTGAAACCTCTTGTTGCACTGTTGCTGGCCGCTGTGTTCGCAGCGATAATGATGCCGATTCCTGAAGAAACCCTGCATATCGTCAAATACGGGGGTCTTGGCTTTCTGGCGCAGCTTCTGGTGTATAAGGAAGGTGTTTCCAGTCGTACGGCATGGATCTTTGTCATTGCCGTCTCAATATTTGATGAGGTGGTGCAGCACTATCTTCCCTACCGTGTCGGCGATCTTCGCGACGTCGGGCTCAATATCGTCAGTGGGCTCTGGGGGGTCTCAATCATACTTCTATGTGCCCCAAAAAAGGATGAGTCAGCAGCAGAGGAACAGACGTAAGGGCATGCAATAGAAGTACGGTGAAATATCATCCTCATCATACACATCTTTTGACAGCGTATCCAGGCTCTGGTACATTCTTCTCCTGTTTTTTCGTAGCGGACGTTGTTGTCAACAGAGCCGGTATATGGCTCGATTCATCAAAATAATTACATCTGCCTGCTTCGCCATTTCCTGCGGGACAGCGCGTATTCATGAGGTTTGCTTGTGTCCGACATCGTATCCCGGCAGAAACCGCTTTCTTCACCATTTTCTTTCACCACTGTAAAATGGACCATATTCAGTGTTCTTATTCTCTCGTATATCCTGGTCTATTTTCATCGAATGGCTCCCGGTGTAGTTTCCGAAAGTCTGATGGTGGAATTCAATATCAATGGAACCAGGCTGGGAACACTGGCTGCCATTTATTTTTTTGTTTACGCGTTCATGCAGATTCCTTCAGGAGTTCTTGCCGATACCCTGGGGACTAGAACATCAATTATTGCCGGTAATGTGACCGCCGGGGCCGGTTCCATCATCTTTGCTCTGGCACCCTCTTTTGAGACGGCCTGTCTTGGCCGGTTTCTCGTAGGGCTCGGAGTATCTGTGGTCTTTGTCAGCATCATGAAAAATAATTCCGTCTGGTTTGAGGAACGGTTTTTTGGGATCATGAGCGGTGTGACACTTCTTTTTGGTAATCTGGGCTCCATTCTTGCCGCGGGCCCTCTTTCTTTGCTCCTCAGCCATTACAGCTGGCGGACGGTTTTTGTGGCCATCGGGATTTTTTCCCTGTGCCTGGGCGGCTTAGGTGTCGCTTTTGTCCGAAACAGGCCGGAAGATCTTGGTTTTCCCTCACCCTTACGGCAAAAGAAAGAAAAGAAGCCGAAAAGGAGCTGGTTAAAACAGCTTTTTGCCATTGTTTCGGTGAGCCGTATCTGGCCCGGATTTTGGGTCCAGTTCGGCATGGTGGGGGGGCTCTATTCCTTTATGGGACTCTGGGCTATGCCTTTTCTTCGCGATACCCAGAATTTAAGCAGAAACCATGCCTCAGATTATGTCACTCTGATGCTGTTGTCCTTTGCTGTCGGAGCACTTTTTTTCGGCTGGTTTTCTGACCGGATCGGCAGACGCAAACCCGTTCTCCTCTGTGGTATCCTGGCCTACGTCGGGGGGTGGATATATCTGCTTTTTTTTCCCTGGAGCAACGGTTTCGGCGGGTATCTGCTTTTCTGTCTGATGGGTTTTTCCGGCTCTTCCTTTGTTCTCACCTTCGCCTGCGCCAAAGAAATAGTCGATCCCGACAATTCCGGTATGGCCGTCAGTGTTGTGAATACCGGCTGTTTTGTCGGAACCGCTCTGATGCAGCCGATGTTTGGCTGGCTTGCCGATCTGGGCTGGGATGGGACGATGACAGGTGGTGCCCGCATCTATTCCCTGGAAAGCTATCAGTATGGCTTCACCGCGATGCTGCTCTTCGGTCTTCTTGCATTTCTGGGGGGCTTGAGGGTTCGGGAAACCGGTTGCCGCAATATTTCCGAGACTTTTTCTTCATCTGTATAAAGAAAGAACTCCAGACGCCACACCTGGATAGTCGTTTTGCGGCACAGTCTTTGATGACTGCACATGTCATGAAGTATCGCTCTGCAGGTCCATGGCGACCAGATCCGCATAATGACCGTTGCTGCGCATCAATTCTTCGTGGGTCCCCTGTTCCGTGATGCACCCTTGCTCCATAACGATAATGGTGTCTGCCCGGCGAATGGTGGAGAGGCGATGGGCGATGACCAGAGATGTCCTGTTGGCAAAACTTTCCGCGATAGCCTGCTCCAGGATATTTTCCGATTCGGTATCGATGGCGGCTGTCGCCTCATCGAGAACGAGAATAGCCGGATTCCGACACAGCACCCTGGCAAAAGCGAGAAGCTGCTTTTCGCCGGTGGAAAGCTGCTGTCCTCCTTCTCCGATCATGGTATCGAGGCCATGGGGAAGTTTGTCGACAAACCGGGTCATGCCGGTCTGCTGCAGGGTTTTCTCCACCTCGCTTCTGGGAGTGCCGGTATCCATGACGATGTTTGCCAGCAAAGTATCCTGAAGAATAAAAATGTCCTGGAGAACAACGCCTATGTGACGGCGCAGCTCCTGCAGGGGGAACTGATTGATATTGATATTGTCCAGCAGGATCTCGCCGCGCTGCGGTTCGTAAAATCTGAGGAGCAGGCTGACCAGCGTCGTTTTGCCCGAGCCGGTGGTGCCTACCAGAGCGACGGTTTCACCGTGGTTGATGGTCATGTCAATTCCCCTGATGACAGGATCACCATCATTGTAAGCGAAATGGATATTTTTGAAATGGAGATTACCTTTGATTCCAAGCGGAGATACGGTTTTCTCCGGCAGAGATAGGCTGCTTCTGGTATCGAAGAGCTGGAAAATCCGTTCAGCTGATGCCATAGCCGACTGGACAATGGAGTATTTCTGGGCCAGCTCCCGCAGCGGCTGAAAAAAGAGGCGCATATAGGAGAGAAACGCCACCAGCTCTCCCAGGGTAAGCTGCTGCCTGATTATTTCCGAGCCGCCGAACCAGAGAATAAGGGCGATGGCTATCGAACTCATGAATTCGGTAAGCGGCATGAACGTGCCGAAAAGACGTATCTGAGAAAGATTGCGCTGCAGGTAGCCCTTGCTGAGATTGTCATGCAGCTTGCGGGTTTCTTCCTGTCTGCCGAATATCTGCAGGGTCGACATACCGGAGATGGATTCGGAGAGGAAGCTGTTCAGTCTGGCCAGCTGGTTGCGAATAAGACGGAACTGCGCCCGGGCGAGCCCGGCAAACAGTTTGGTTATAATCACGGCGACAGGCACAAAGATGGCCATTATCAGAGCAAGTCGAGCATTGATCAGGAAGAGGACAACCAGAATGCCTGCCAGGCGGAGCAGGTCATTGAATACGGTCACCAGCACGGAAGTGAACATCTCGTGCATGTTCTGGATGTCGTTGGTGAGTCTGGTCACCAGCCGGCCGATGGGGTTGGCATCAAAAAATGGCGGATCAAGCCCCAGCATATGCTGAAAAAGATCCTGGCGTATCCGGTGCATGATGGACTGGCCGATCCACTCGAGGGTGACTACCTGGAAAAAAGTGGCCACCAGGCTCAGGAGTACGCAGCCGAGAAAGATCGCACTGATGCGGGTAATACCGCTCAGGCGGTCATTCACTGGAATATCCGTGGCGGTGATAAAGGAGTCGATGGCCGTCTGCATGAGGTATGGCAGGGCGAGGGTCGCTCCGGTAATGACAAAAGAGAGGATGATGGCGCCAAGCAGTGGTGCGCTGTGTTTTTTGCAGAACAGAAGAATCCGGCGCCACAGGTGAATATCACCGAGAACGGCAACAGAGCTTTCTTCATCATATCCGAAACTTTTCATTCTTTTCCCCGGTCCGGTTGAAGATCTTCCCGTGTCTGTTTCTTGTACATCGCCCTGTAAAAGCTGTTGTGTTCCAGAAGATGTTTATGGCTGCCATCTGCGGCGATAGCGCCTTCTTCAAGGATTATTATGTGGTCGGTCATGGTGAGGAGCTTGATCCTGTTGGAAATGATCAGAACGGTTTTTCCCTGAAGGTGTTCTTTCAGTCTGGCGAAAATCTCATGTTCGGTCTCCACATCGACTGCCGACAGACCGTCATCGAT
>JAZBNU010000010.1:0-13030 GCA_036350815.1 Desulfopila sp. | reverse complement strand
GGATGCGGCCAGGTTTCGCTCAGGAGTTATCTGCTCTCCCGGTTTAAACACCCCTTTATAAATAAGCTCTCGGATCTGCTCAAAAACCTGGTCTGATATTCTTTTGGGCTTAATAGGCTTTAATTCCATTTTCGTTCACACCTAATGATATATAATATTTAAAAAAAACAGACCGACTTTCATCTTTCATCGCCGCTCCTGTATTTTTCTGTTTCTCAACCAGTCTTCTACCTCACAGGTGGACCAGCTATTCTACCAGTTCTCCTATTTTAAATACTGCCAGGGCAACTCGCGGGTGTCGATATATTCATACCATTTCAACCACTTACACTTTAAGGCTCTTCTCTTCCAAGTAATATTGAAGAAAAATAAGGGAATGTTCTCCGTCTTTGCAAATACAATTTTGGGCCAATATTGGTAATACCATTTAGTCTTGCTGTGGTGGCAAGGAAACCCTCTTCTGCATAAAAGTTCGAGTTCATTCTCCACAGGGCCTATTTATCAAAGATTGTCTGTTCAAGCAAGTTTTTCCTTGACTTTGCCCGCCAAATAGTAAAATATTGGTAATACCAATTACCATTGGTCTATCAAGAGAAGGTGGGCGGTAATTGAGACCAGAAGTGCTGGAACGGGTTCCGTTCCAGCACTTTTTTTTTTGCAGAAATATTCCTGATTACCCCCCGATACTCTGCATCGTAACGTTCAAGGGGCAGGATTGCTTTTTTGTGGAGTCGGAAAAATCTTTTTTGCGCTTTCACGATTTAAAGCCGACGTCCCCAAAAAGCCCGATTATCCTCCATTATCTGCACAGAAGTGTATCGAAGAGAAAAATTCTATTTGCATTCTTCTCGCAAAATGCCGTAGAGTTCTGTATCATTTTTTCTACATGTAGAATTTTTAATACAGTACATCAGGAGACAGCGTGACTTATTCCGAAAAACAACTCCCTGATTTATCCAGCAAGCAGCAGCTTGAAGTTCTCAAACTGGTCTTCGATCACATAGACAACGGTGCCCTGGTTATCGATCCCGATGGATACATAACCCATTTCAACAAGCCCTATGGTGAGTTTCTCCAGGTGGATCCTGCCCTGCAGATTGGCAAACATGTTACTGATGTCGTGGAAAACTCGAGAATGCACATCGTTGCCAAAACAGGTGTAGCCGAAATCAACGTCAGCCATTCCATCCGTGGCCAGAATATGCTGGTCCAGCGAATTCCCATTAAAGAGAACGGAAAAGTCATTGCCGTTTTAGGACATGTACTTTTTAAAAATATTCAAGATGTAGGGAAACTGGCTCACGAACTCTCCGAACTGCAGTCACAGGTGAAGCGCTACCAGAAGGAACTCAGCTCTCTGCGGGCAACACGCTATACCTTCGACGATATCATCGGCGCAAGCACACAGATTAAAGCGTTGCTCGCAGAGGCCCGCAAGGCTGCAAAAACCAGCCTCCCGATTCTGATATCAGGGGAATCCGGCACCGGCAAAGAGCTTTTTGCTCAATCTATCCACAACAGCAGCACCCGCAGCGCGGAAGCTTTCATCCGGCTGAACTGTGCCGCGATACCAAAGGATCTTCTCGAATCAGAACTTTTCGGGTATGATCGGGGCGCCTTTACCGGCGCGAAATCCACCGGTAAGGCAGGGAAATTTGAACTGGCGGACAAAGGAACCATTTTCCTCGATGAAATCGGCGATCTTCCCCTGGAAATGCAGCCCAAACTTCTTCGCGTGCTTGAAGAAAAAGAGTTTGAACGCATCGGCGGCAATAGAGTCATCAAAGCCGATTTTCGACTGATCTCGGCAAGCAATCAGAATCTTGCCGCCATGGTGGAGCGGGGCGAGTTTCGCGCGGATCTGTTTTACCGCCTCAACGTTGTTCCGCTGCATATCCCCCCCTTGCGGGAACGGACTGTCGACATCCTCCCGCTGGCCCGTCATTTACTCAAATCCATCTCGGAAGAAGGGCGGTTTGGAGCAACAGACTTCAGCAGGGAGGCCGAAACAGTTCTGCAGAACCACAGCTGGCCCGGCAATGTCCGGGAACTGAACAATGTCATCGAGCGCATCCTGGCAACCAGTGAAGACGCCACCGTCACACCGGCGGATCTGCCTTTCTACCTGCACCAGATCAACACAACCAGCTCCGGCGAGCAGAGCCTTCTCAAAGAAGTTGTCGCCAAAGCTGAAAAAACGGCCATCCACGATGCCTTGAAAATGACCGCTTACAACAAGGCACAGGCAGCGGCTATTCTGGGCATCCACCGCACTCTGCTCTACAAGAAAATGCAAAAATACGGCCTGCCTCTCTCCGGTGAATAGCAGCAGGAAACACTTCTATTTTACAGCGGCACGCTCAGCCAATCCCATCTGCCCGGGAAGAAAAACCCTCAGATCCATCAGCTCCGGCTCACCATCCAGAACCGGCTCAAAATCCATCTGATCGAGGATATCTTTCTGCAGATCGACTCCCGGGGCGATTTCGGTGAGCACCATGCCTTCCTCACGCAGTTCAAAGACACATCGCTCAGTGATATATAATATCCTCTGTCCTTTTTTCAGTCCGTAAGCCCCACTGTAAGTAATATGCTCGACCACATCGCCGACAAATTTTTTCGCTTTGCCTTCGCTGCCTATCCGGATTGAGCCATCCCCAATGAGCACCTCCAGGCCGCCTGCTGTGAAAGTGCCTAGGAAAACAACGGTTTTTGCATTCTGCGAAATATTTATAAACCCCCCTGCCCCGGCAAGCCGTGGTCCGAACTTGCTGACATTGACATTGCCCTGATAGTCCACCTGGGCCATACCAAGAAAGGCAATATCAAGACCACCGCCATCATAGAAATCGAACTGATACGGCTGATCAATCAGAGCTTCTGTGTTGGCTGCCGCGCCAAAACTCAACCCTCCCGCCGGTACACCTCCTATGACACCCGGTTCCGCAGTGAGAACAATCTGTTCCAGCATATTTTCTTCATTTACTACGTTGGCTACTCCCTCGGGCATGCCTATACCAAGATTAACGATATCTCCCGGACAAAGCTCGAAAGCGGCCCTTCTGGCAATAATTTTACGGGCACCAATCTCCATTGGGGGAAGAGAATCCATCGGTACTCGAATTTCGCCACTGTAGGAAGGATTGTATTGTTCGCCAAAGGTCTGCCAGTGGTTTTCAGGCTTGGCGACGACAACATAATCAACAAAAATACCGGGGATTTTAACATCACGGCAATGGAGGCTGCCCCGTTCCGCCAGCCTCTCCACCTGGACGATCACCTTGCCCCCCGAGTTCCGTGTCGCCATGGCAATGGCAAGAACTTCAAGAGTGAGTGCCTCTTTCTCCATGGTGACATTCCCATCCGCATCTGCGGTTGTACCACGCAACACAGCCACATCAACTTTTCTGGTTTTATAGGCAAGATACTCCTCGCCGTCAAACTCCATCAGTTCGACAATATCCTCTGTTGTGACAGCATTAATTTTGCCGCCGCCGTTTCTCGGATCGACAAAGGTGCCAAGTCCGACAGCACTGATGGTGCGCGGTTTTTTAGCAGCAATATCACGAAACATAGTGGAAATAATCCCCTGGGGAAGGTTGTAGGCTACAATTTTGTTGGCGACCGCAAGTTTCTGCAAAGCAGGAACCAAACCCCAATGGCCCCCTATAACACGCTCAACCATGCCCTCATGGCCAAGATGATTCAAGCCGCGGGTTTTACCGTCGCCCTGGCCTGCGGCATACATCAGCGTGAGATTGCGAGGCTTGCCGGTCTCGACAAAATGCTTCTCCATGGCAATGGCTATCTCCTCGGCAAAACCATTTCCAACAAAGCCTCCGGTGGCTACCGTGGAACCATCACCAATGGAAGCAACTGCTTCCGCAGCCGTAACCACTTTGTTTTTTCGTCGAAAACCACCTGAATCTCTTTGGGAATATTTTTTCATTAATGCACCTTGTTGATCTGAATATTTGGTTTTTCTTTCCGGTTTTGCTACTATCATGTCTATGCCCGAGTTCTTCCCGCAGCGGTATTATATCGACCGGCGGATTCTTTTACCACTGCAAAGTCCATGCCTGGAAACACCCTTGCCTTCCCCGGCGTGTATAAGGCTGGCGCAGTTATTGCAAAAGAGACCTGGACGATCATTGAGGAGAATTCCCCTGGAATTTTCCTCTGCAATGCGAAATATTATCCAATACAGTTCCTGCAAACTTTATAAAGGAGAGTGTGTTATGCTGCAGATTAAAGATTCGGTGGCCGTAATCACCGGCGGAAGTGGTGGAATCGGCAAGGCACTGGCCGAACATTGGCTTCGAGAGGGAGGGAAAGTCGTTATTGCCGACGTGATGGAGGAAGCCCTTACAACAGCCGCGGCTGAACTGAAGAATATCAGCGGAGATGTTGTCAGCACCCTGTGCAACGTTACCTTGGAACAGGACTGCACCAACCTGGCCGAACTGGCCATCCAGTCTTTCGGACAAATCAACCTTGTGGCTCCTTTCGCAGGAATCACCAGCGATGGCCTGCTGATCAAAACCGACCGGGAAACCGGCAAGGTCAGCGGCAAAATGTCGCTGGAACAGTTTCAGAAAGTAATCGACATCAATCTCACAGGCGTCTTTCTCACCGTGCGGGAATGTGTTGAGCAGATGGTCAACCACAACTGCAGGGGCCTTGTCTGTCTGGTCTCCTCCACCGGATCACTGGGAACCGCAGGACAGATCAACTACTCTTCCTC
Organism: Desulfopila sp.; assembly: GCA_036350815.1. Lineage (GTDB taxonomy): Bacteria > Desulfobacterota > Desulfobulbia > Desulfobulbales > Desulfocapsaceae > Desulfopila_A. The sequence continues at coordinate 8,286 of JAZBNU010000010.1, read as the reverse complement.
AAAAGCGGCAATGTCCGTTATGCCCAAGGTCATGACGGCCGAGTTCTTTCGCCGCGGCCTGGCTGACAAAATTCGCTGTATGGCAGTTGCCCCGGGATATGTTGGAACTCCGATGGTGAAAAACATGGATGAACGCGTCATCGGCAAGATCCTCGAGCAGGTGCCGATAAACCGTCTTGTTGAGCCCGAAGAAGTTGTCTCACTTGTTGCCGAACTCTATCGCAACGAGGCCATGGCCGGGGAAACAGTCTTTATCCATGGTGGCCTCAGACTTGGCTCAAAAGGATGACTTTCTTCCTGTATTAAAAAAAACGGAGTATAAAACCTCAGACCTACTTAATGGAGTAACAATATGGAAAACGTTGTTATCGTCAGTGGCAGCAGAACCGCAATCGGCGCCTACGGCGGCAGCCTGAAAGATACCCCCGTAGTCGATCTTGGCGCAATCACCATGAAAGAAACCCTGAAAAAGGCTGGTGTGCGGCCTGTAACCACCACAGAGTGTATCAATTTTGGTGCAGACGCCATTCGAGAAGACGGCATTCTCGAACTGGAGTCACAGTATCACGACTATGACGACACTCTTATCCCGGTAATGATTGACCAGGTAATCATGGGCAATGTCGTCGGTGCCGGACAGGGGCAGAACGTCACCAGACAGGCAATGATCAAAGCGGGAATTCCCAAGGAAGCAGGTGCCACCACGGTAAACAAGCTCTGCGCTTCCGGCATGGAATCTGTTGCCATTGCGTATCAGGCTATCCGCTCAGGAGATGCCGAGGTGATTCTTGCCGGCGGCATGGAAAACATGTCGATGATCCCCTATGCCCTCCCCACCACCCGCTGGGGCCAGCGCATGGGAAATGGTGAACTGGTTGACCTGATGGTCCATGATGGTCTTTTTGAAAAATTCTATGGCTACCATATGGGGATCACGGCTGAAAATATTGCCGCCCGATACGGCATCAGCAGGGAAGAACAGGATGAAATGGGGGCACTCAGCCATCAGAGGGCCATGGCTGCTATTGCAGGTGGTTTGTTCAAGGATGAAATCGCCGCGGTATCAATTCCACAGAGAAAAGGGGACCCTCTTCTCTTTGCTACCGACGAGCGCCCCATGGAAACCAGCGCCGCAAAAATGGGTAAACTTCGTCCGGCCTTCAAAAAAGATGGCACGGTCACAGCAGGAAATGCCTCCGGAATAAACGATGCCGCAGCGTCACTTCTGGTGATGAGTGAGAAGAAGGCCAAAGAGCTGGGACTTACCCCTCTTGCCCTCATCAAAGCGCATGCCTCAGCCGGCCTGGATCCAGCCTATATGGGACTTGGTCCTATTCCGGCTGTCCGCAAGATCCTGGCAAAACACAACCTTGCCATCGAAGACTTTGGCGGAATTGAACTGAACGAAGCCTTTGCCGCCCAAGCTATCGGCTGCGTTCGAGAGCTCGGCTGCGACATGGAAAGAACCAACACCCTGGGAAGCGGCATTTCACTGGGCCACCCCATCGGCTGCACCGGAGCCAGGATCCTGGTCACCCTGATGAGCAGGATGCAGCGTGACGATATTCAACTTGGTCTGGCCTCTCTTTGTATCGGCGGTGGTCAGGGTATGGCCATGGTTCTGGAGCGATGGGCCTAGCCCGAATTTCTCATGAACATTGTGTCAATTTTCTTAAATTATACGATATTCCAATATGTTCAAGCAATATATTTTCATAAGAAAACCATACACAATGTTCACCAAAGGCCAGCCGATCTTACCGTGCCTGCAGCGTTGCCGAAGCAAGGTGCATAGACTACTATAGCGCCTTGCTTCGCGCCTCGCATCCACGGCAACCTCGGCTGGTGAAAAATTCGGCCTAACCCTGAGCACCACTTCTTTTTTCAAACCACTCATTTTCATTCAAGCACTATGGAAATGAGTGGTATCCGGACTCCTGCTCTCCTGTTTAGCCATTAATTTTTCCTTGCTTTCCACCCCGGCAGTCTGGTAGTCAGGCTACATCACTACCAACATCAAGCCATACAGAGGGGGGAATACCCATGAAGATACTCGGCATATCCGCAAGTCCTCGAAAAAACAAATCAACCCGTTTTCTCCTGCAGCAATGCCTGATGGAAATTGAGAAACATTCCGGCAAACTGGGCGCTCCTCTGGAGACGAAATGTATCGATCTGGCCGGTCTGAAAGTTTCAGGCTGCATCGCCTGCGATAAATGCAAAAAAGGCGTCCTCTGCAGCCAGGACGATGACTTCCAGCAGATCATCCCTGAATTGTCCGATCCGCAGCTCAAGGGCCTGATTCTTGCTACTCCGGTATATCTGGGCAGCATGAGCTCGCAGGCCAAAGCCTTTCTGGACAGGACCGTAATGTTTCGCCGCAACGGTTTTCTGCTCAAAAACATGCTTGGCGGAGTCCTCGCCGTTGGAGGTTCGCGCAATGGCGGCCAGGAGTTGACCATCCAAACCGTTCATGCCGCAATGATGATTCAGGACATGATAATCATAGGTGACGGCAGTCATTTCGGCGGCACTGCCTGGAGCAACCATCCGAACGGATACGAGGGCGATACGGCAGGAATTGAAACAGCCCGGCAAACCGGGAGGCGTTTCGCCGAGGTAGCCGCCCTGATGAAGTAAGCAGAAACCATGGATATCCACTGGCGATGGCAGCCCTTTGCCGATATATCCGGCAGGGAAATGCACGAAATTCTCGCTGTGCGGCAAGAGGTGTTTGTCGTCGAACAGCAGTGTGTTTATCGTGATGCAGATGAACTCGACCTGGCCGCACGGCATCTGACCGGCCAGACGGTTGACGGACGAATCGTCGCCTATGCCCGTCTGATTGCTCCCGGCGCACATTTCGCCGAGCCCTCCATAGGAAGGGTTTTGACAAGAATGGATATTCGCAGGAGGGGGATTGCACGGCGAGTGGTGTCCCTGGCTATCGACGAGTGTAATCGAGTCTACCCCGCTCACGACATCCGGATTGGAGCACAGCTGTACCTGAAGAAATTCTATGTTTCTTTCGGCTTCTTTCAGGTCGGCAGTGAATATACAGAAGACGGCATTGAGCATATAGAAATGATCCGTCCACGGAGGGCATGATGGAACAGTTCGGTATCATCAATTTTCCGGTATTTCTGCTGGCAGGGATTCTGCTGAACCTGACTCCGGGATCAGACACTATCTACATTGTAACCCGGTCTCTCGCCTCCGGCACCAGAGCCGGAATTCTTTCTGCTCTGGGTATTTCCACCGGAGCTGTGATTCATACCATCGGGGCGGCATGCGGATTATCGGTGATTTTGATGCACTCAGCAACAGCCTTTCTTCTGGTAAAATACATCGGTGCCGGCTATCTGATCTATCTCGGCATCAGAGCCCTGATGACGTCAACTGCCCTGCCTGTACCTCAAGGAGGAAAAAACAGAAGAACCGATTATCGCGGAATGTATCTTTCCGGCGTCCTGACCAATGTCCTGAATCCGAAAGTCGCTCTCTTTTTTCTTGCCTTCCTGCCCCAGTTTGTCATCCCCTCCCACAGCCACACAGCGATATCCTTTCTTATTCTCGGTGCGACCTTCATAACAACCGGCACCATCTGGTGTCTTTGCCTTGCCGTCTTTGCCTCACTGCTTACCGGGAAGATACTGCAGAAAAGATGGTATTCGAGTCTACTGCAAAAAATCAGCGGGGGGGTCTTTATCGGACTGGGAGTTCATCTGGCACTCAGCAAAAGATAAAAGGGAGTCGGCCGCCGCTTAAACACCTCACTGCTGCATAAATCAAATGATCAGACCTGCAAACGAAAAAGATTCTGAAGTGTTAACTGCGATATCCTTTGCCTCCAAGGCATATTGGAAGTATCCCAAAGCATATTTGCAAATCTGGCAGGATGAGCTGACAATTACCTCGGAATATATCGAAAAAAACGATGTCTTTGTTTACGAAAGGGAAAAATTCATTAGAGGCTACTACTCCATTACTGTTCTTGAAGAAGATATTAAAATATCCGGCATTACTCTGGATAAAGGAGCCTGGCTTGACCATATGTTTATCGATCCGCCCTTCATCGGCCAGGGAATAGGAAGTACGCTGTTTGCGCATCTGCGGAAAAGGTGTATTGTTGAAGATATTCAGGAGATAGGAATTCTTGCCGATCCAAACTCACGAGGGTTCTATGAGAAAATGGGCTGTTGCTATATCCGGGACTATCCATCTACAATCGAGGGCAGAACCACGCCTTTTCTGCAATACAAACCGTTGTTCCAGGGGTAACATGGCATGATAAAAAATATCCTTCGACCGGCTATAGTCTTTGCAGCTTCACTTCTCTTAAGCGGCTGTCTCGGCTATCCCAAAGGAGTTGTCCCCATAGACAATTTCGAACTGAACAGATATCTGGGCACCTGGTATGAAATTGCCCGCCTGGATCATTCTTTTGAAAGAGGGCTGGAACAGGTCACCGCCAACTATTCCCTCCGTCCTGATGGCGGGGTCAGAGTAATCAACCGTGGCTACCTGCCGGACAAAAACATCTGGAAAGAAGCGGAAGGCAAAGCATTTTTCGTCCGCTCGCCCGAGGAAGGGTATCTCAAGGTTTCCTTTTTTGGTCCTTTTTATGCTTCCTATGTCATTTTTTACCTTGATAACGCCTACCAGCATGCCTGGATAACCAGCGGAGACACCTCCTACCTCTGGTTTCTTTCCCGTACCCCAACGGTAAGCCGGGAGATGCTGCAGGACTTCATGGATGTCGCCACATCGCTGGGCTTTGCCACGGATACACTTATTCTCGTCAAACACGAGTAGGATTTATACCACAGCTTTACCCTTCTTCCATGCTGATTTCCATGAAATCAAACCAGAAACCATTGCGGGCGGCATGATCCAGTTCAATTCTGACCACATCAGTATGTCTCTGCTCGATTTCAACAAATCTGCCCAGAACCTTCTGAATCTCGCCTTCTGTCCGGTTAAAGGCATCCTTATAATACTCAGTTGTTTCTCTTTCCATTTTCAAGGCGCTGTTCAAAACACTTTTAACATCACCCAGCATCCGTTCTGGAATACTGCTTTTCATGCTTTCGATTTTATCGCCGAGGGTTGTCACATCCGGTACCGCTGTGCTCAGAAGCTCAGGATTGATAGTACCGTTTTTTTCCAGAGTCTTGAGACTCTCTTCGAGGAAATCGATGTGAGACTGCTCTTCGTCTGCCAGACTGCTGAAAATCTTTTTCCCTCGTTCATCATCTACGATTGACTCCGCCGAGCGATACAGATCACGTATTTTCTTTTCAAACTGCAGTGCTGTTGTGAAAATTGCAATTGAATCCATTTTTCCTCCTCTGTTTCACCCGCAGGCTGAATATAGTGGAAAGGCACGGTCCTTCACCATTTACCATAAGCGCTGCAGACAGGTTTGTCGACGAAAGAGAATCAACCGTAAGGCTCCAGCTATTTTATGTGCACGTCTTTCTCTTATTCTCCATCCTGAGAACAGCACCTTGTTTTCTTGCTGCCGTCATGATAATATACCAAACGGTCGGTTTTTTTAACTGTACCGTGCCCTTTCACAATGAGGACATACTCCAACAGCAATCTGCAGCCGGGCTACATATGAAAATCATGACAAAAGGTCAGCGAACCAAAACCGTCATTCTTTCCGCCGCCAAAACGCTCATCAATAGCCGGGGATTCAAAGCCACCAGCATCAGTGATATTATCGCCGCAAGCGGTGTGAAAAAAGGTACGCTCTATTTTCATTTCTCCGGCAAAGAAGATTTAGGAAAAGCGATCCTGGAGCAAAGCAGGCAGGAGTCCGCGGACTTCCTGGAAGCTTCCCTCAAGGGCAGTTCCGTTGCCGAAAAACTCGCAAACTATCTAGACGCGGTTTTACAAAAGCACAAACAGGCCCGATTTGTCGGTGGCTGCCTGATCGGCAACACCGCTCTTGAAATGGCCGACAGCAATCCCGCTTTTCTCGAGACCATCCAGCTCACTTTTGCACACTGGAGAAACACTCTGACAGAACTCCTCGCCGAGGGAAAGAAAAACGGAGAACTGAGCAGCACTCTTCCCCCTGAGCAACTGGCGGTGCTTGTGGTTGCCGTCATTGAAGGCGGTATTATGATGAGCAGAACCGGAAAAAAAGAAGATGAGCTGCGGACCTGTCTTGAGTCACTGCGACATATTCTTGGAATCAGTAGCTGAGAGTATTGCCTCTGCAGCGCGCCTGCCCTGCTGCTGATTCTTTTCTACTCTTCCTTTTCAAGGAGATCATCCATGACACGACTAAGTTCCTACGCAGAAGATGAACGCAGGCATCTTCTAGAACTGCCCTGCCCAACCTTCGACTCGACTCCTTTTGTCGCTGCGCCTGCCCTAGATACACTCAGGATCGCGATCATCTCCACGGCCGGTCTCCATCGTCGCGAGGATCCTCCTTTTGGTCTTGGTGCTTCCGACTATCGCCTGATTCCTTCCAACACCCCGGCCAATGACCTTATCATGAGTCACGTTTCCACCAATTTCGACCGCACCGGCTTTCAAATGGATGTCAACATGGTATTTCCGCTTGACCGCCTCAACACCCTGGTCGAACAAGGATACATCGGTTCTGTCGCCACCTATCATTACTCTTTCATGGGAGCCACGGAACCGGAAAAAATGGAAGCAACAGCCAGGAACCTTGCCGGAATCATGAAAAAAGATGGTGTAAGCGGGGTCCTGCTTGTCCCGGTCTGACCCAACTGCACGCGCGCCGTGGGCGCGCTGGCACACTATATCGAAGAAGAGGGTATCGCCACAACCCAGATAAGTCTGATACGAGAACACACGGAAATAATCAAGCCCCCAAGAGCCCTGTGGGTCTCCTTTGAGCTGGGACGGCCGCTGGGAATCCCCAATGACGAAAATTTTCAGCTCAAAGTGTTACGGCAGGCGCTGCATCTCTTTGCGGCAGAAACCGGCCCCATACTTGAGGATTTTCCAGAAGATGCCCCTGATGAAGGAACAGAACAGACTCAGATTGCCTGCCCGGTATCCTTTGGCAACAGGGATGAGGACAATGGGACTGAACCGAGTTTATCCAGCCGTTTCAGCAGAGAAATCGAAGAGTTGTCCCCCTGGTATTCACTGTCCCACAGCAAGAAAAATCGTACAACCATCGGTATCAGCGGGCTGTCCATCAATGAGGCAGCAAACCTGCTCAGTCTCTTCACCGATAATACGAGGAGACCGGAACTACTCCAGGACCCGGCATTAGCCGATCAGCTGCGTCTGGCCTGCGAAGACATCAAAGCCTACTATTTTGAAGCGATTTCATCCCAACCGGGCCAACCCACGGACGGCAAAAGCCTGGCAGCCTGGTTCTGGCGGGATACGGCCGCAGCGCTCATGATCAACAGGGCCAGAGAGATATGCCTTGCAGAGTCGTCCGGCAAAATGCGGCTTCTCGGCAAACTGCTCCTCATTCCCAGGAATCAGCTGCATAATTTCACCAGGGTAGAGTAATCCAGAAATTCTTCGGTACTTCACAATAATGATGGTAGCACCACCATATACCTCCGGTAAAACATCGAAGCTCGGCGGCACATACTTGTGTTGTGCCGCCTTTGAGTGCATTATCAGACCATTATCACCAGGTGAGCGTCCTGGCGTTGTCTTGAAATAGCTTGCTCCCCGTCAGCTCGGGGTTGCCGACCTTCAGTCCCGGAAGCAGTTCTGCCTCAAGGATGCCATAGTGCTTCATACACATGGGACAGATGATGATGGTGGCCCCCTGGCTCATGAGTTCTGCCAGAGCACTATGGTGGTCAGCGTACCTGTGGGCATTTTCCTTCGAACCAATCAAGACGCCCTTATCGTTGAGGAAAATCGTCAGCGAATGTCCGAGCTTATGCTGGTTTCCACCAAAAGAAATTGCCATATTGGCCCGGTGAGCATCGTCGGATGTCAGATTGACGAACAGCGGGGCTTTCTCTCCTGCAAACGCCGAAGTCAGCGCAACCCCGAAAAACACCGCAACAACAATCAAAACTCGAGAAACGTACTTCATCCTTACCTCCTGTGATAGCTGTTTATAAAAAAGAACGTTATCCAGCCGTTACAGCTGAGATATGCGGGCTAAAAACGCTCAGCCAGATATTCTCCGTATATTTATTTTTCTGATTACCCCTAAAGATCAGCAAGCCCTATGGGGCAGGATCACTCTTTTCACGGGACGCCATAAACCCATCCATGGGGGCTTGACTGCAGCCGTCCTGGCTGCAGACACCCGAG
>JAZBNU010000009.1:0-10834 GCA_036350815.1 Desulfopila sp. | reverse complement strand
ATACGAACAATTTAATTGCTCGAGAGCTTCATCGTCTTTTGAATAATAACAACTTAATTACTCGAGAACTTCATCGTCTTTAATACGGGAGACAGATCGGAGTCTGCGCTTACCTTATTTTCACAAAACAACGTGAAAAAAAAATCAGTCCCCTTTGCCTTTCCTGAACTTCATAATATAATCTGTCCCTGCCTCCAATAATGGATAACCGCCGCCGCAAGAGCAACGGTTAAACTCAGCAGCACAAGGAACCAGAAAAATCCTGCAACACCTCCGCGAATCTTTTCCCTTGGCAAGGTCAAATGGGGCACGGTGCAGAGAAGCTCCACTCCTAGGAAACTTTCGGCTTCTCCTGGGTCCTTAAAGGAAGGATCGAGAAATTCCCGGCCAAATGCAAGGGCACAGCCAAGTCCTGTCCCTGCCAGAAAAGCCATGGCCATGATTCTAAGAAAATCCGGCCGTATCGGCTTCTGCGGCTCCCGGGCTGAATCTTCGATTTTAAACTGGCTTCCTCTTTGCTGGCGTTCCAGATTAAGAGCAGATCCTGCCTGCAGATTCTGGCCCATGAGAAAATCATAATGGTTTTTAAGCTCGGCATACTCCCTGGTAAGCGCAGACCATTCCGCCTCTCTTACCGGAGCCGCCTCGACCCAGCCTTCATATTTCTCAATCATCGCCATGATGTTTTCTTTTTCATTCTCCAGCCGCTTAATGCTCAGACCGATTTCCCTGAGTTGCATCTGCAAATCTATCAGGACAGTATCAAACTGCTGCGGTGTATTGGCCTCTGAGCCGCCCGCACTGCCTCCGGCCTGTTCTTCTGTCGGCTGCACCCTTTCCTCGAGATCGGCGATTCTTTTTCTCAACAACTGCACTTCCGGGTGTCGCTCCGTATATCGAAGAAGCAGCTGTTCGAGTTCTTGGTTCATGCGGATCAACCTGTCCTCATCCGTCTCAACAACCGGCCTGCCGCGCCCCGTGTTCTGGTCTACCAGAGCCTGACGCAGCCTCCGGTTTTCTTCAATCATCTGTTTGCGGACCGTAATCTGGTCCTGAACCAGGACACGGGTTCGTTCCAGATCCTGAATAGAATTCTGCCTGTCCTGATATTGCTCCTGCAGGGAGCTCAAGCGAGTCATGTTGTTGGCGCGCTGCTCCGGCATCTCGTTATAATACTGCAGCTTGTAGTCGCGCATTACCGCCTCTTTCTGATCAAGCATTTCCTTGGCCATGTTCAGCTCGCTGCTGGTGTAGGTAAAGGTTTCTGCTGCTTTGTTCTGGCGGTATTTCAGGTTTTCTTCAATAAATCGTGCTGCCAGGGTATTGGCAACTCGAGCGACCTCTTCCCGCTGATTACCAGTGAAAGAGATACTGAATGTATCCCCCTGGCGGGAATGGGTGATATCGACATTTTCGCGCATCTGCGCCACAATATCTTCCATAGACCCGCTTTGCCGGGCTTTTTTGTAGATATCAAGATCAACGATAGTCTGTTCCAGACTGGTCCTGCTGACAATGATTTGGGTAAGCGTGCTGACGACATCACGTATTCTCGCCTGCTCATCCGGAGACATTCGTGCAGGGTTGACACTCTGCTGCTGATAACTGAGCAGCGCTGTGGCCTGATACACCTTGGGCTGTTTCAGATAGAAGGCAAGCCCACCAGCCAGACCCAGGAGGGCCAGGGCAATGATTAAAACTTTTCGGCGCAAAAGAATATCGAGTATTTTTCGCACCTGCTGAATCTGTTGCATTTCCATGATCAGGTCTCTATCGTATGTGCCGCGGGATACCCTTTAATGAAAGCAGTAAAGGCTTGGGACATTAGTGCCTTACTTCGAAAAAACTGCAATAAAAAACAAGAAACCTAGAAATGTATTTGATAACTGTGAACTGACCCATTACATCCAAGGCACTTATACCCCCTTGTGGGGTGTTAAAAGCTTAACTGTAAAGATTTATACAGGTTTGTCAAATAGAATACCGTGAAAGAGAGACGGCTTTCCTGAATATCTCCTGAGGATGTCCTTTTTGACTGGCACAACACCGGGTTATTCTACTTTCACTCATATAATATAACATCTTACCTCTATCTTGCAATACAACGTATTTCTCCAGGCAGGAATGCGGTCATGTAGAGCTTCAACTCACCTCAAGCCATGAAATATCCGGATTGTTTCTTTTGTTGATTTTGCAGCGAGCGATAACGTTCAAGCCAAAAAAAATGACGTATTTGTCGAAAAATAGGTATTTTTACCTATTTTTAAAAAACCATTTTCATGATAGAATTAGGGATTGTGTGCTTTTAAATTCTTCATGCCCGGCAGCATTCCCTGTCGCTCAGACAGTCGGGACACACGCAAAGGGGTGATCTTAAGCTCACTATACTTTCCTGATACGATTGGAAGAAACCGAAGTCAGGCTGCTTACCGACCAAAAATCAGAGCCCTCAGAAAACTATGAATCAGGCCGCAAACGACAACAGCACCATTCCTCCAGCCGCAATCGAGCAAACAGAGCAATTGCCTCTCATTAGCGAGAATCAAATTTCCCTTTTTGAGGCCATGCCGGAAATTGTTTTGCTGATAAACACCAACAGAACAATAGAGCACATGAATCAAGCTGCTATTGAGTTCTTTGGAGACATTCGCCAGGGAGGAAAAAGCTCGGAAGGAAAGGATGCCTCTGCTATCAGAGCACGTCTGCTGGAAATGGTGGACACCTTTTTAGAGAAGAACTCGAGCAACTCTGAAATTACCGTCTTTGATGGTTTGCATCTGCGATATTATGTTACCCTCTTCTCCACGAAAAAAGGAGAACTTGTGTACTGGCTTATCATCGAGAAAATCAGTGCACGCGGCACTACCCCGAAAATCAAAGCAAAAAAAGAAACAGCGCATGTTCAATCTGCCCTGGAGTATAAAGCCGGCCAGGTCAAAGATGAATACGTTTTTGGGAAAAAACTGTTTCATCAAATCCAATCCCTGAAAAAACACAAATATCGCAATAAAGTTGACGGGAAAATGGTTGGTTCAAGCAGGGCCATTCATACGATCCAGGAAATGGCCCTCAAGGTAGCCAAGACTGATGTCACCGTCCTGATAACCGGTGAATCGGGAACCGGAAAAGAACTCACTGCAGATCTGATTCAGAGAGCGAGCGACAGAAAAAACAAACCGTTTTTAAAAATCAATTGCAGCACCATAAGCGACAGCCTGCTTGAAAGTGAATTGTTCGGATACGAAAAAGGGTCATTTACCGGCGCCAGTGCCCAAAAGAAAGGAAAATTCGAAATTGTCGACGGCGGCACCCTTTTTCTCGATGAGATTGGCGATATCAGCCCGCGCATGCAGGCCGCTCTGTTGCGCGTCTTACAAAATGGGGAAATTGTTCGTGTTGGCGGCAACGAAGCAACGAAGGTTGATGTTCGGGTTATTACCGCGACTAATCTGGACCTTCTTGCTGCCGTAAGAAAAGAAAAGTTTCGCCTGGATCTGTATTATCGTCTCAACATAATGAAGCTTGACATGCCGCCGCTGCGAGCTCGAAAAGAGGATATCTTTGATCTGGCACACCATTTTACAAAAATCTACAGCAAACAGTTCGGAAAAAACATCATTGGCTTTTCTGAGGCGGCACTCAACAAGCTCTTATCGCACAACTGGCCCGGGAATATACGAGAACTTGAAAACATTGTCCAGCGGTGCGTTTTAACATCCCAGAATCCCTTGATCGATGACACTGACCTCATTTTTGATTCGCCCATAGAACAAATAGCCGAGCAACCACACTCTATCAGCACCCTGGTGAAGCAATTCAACGGCAGTCCTTTGAAAGACATCGTCGCAAGAATTGAAAAAGAGGCGATTGCCCAAAAACTGAAGTTTTGCAGCGGCAACGTCGGCAAGACGGCAAAATGCTTAAAAATAAGCAAAGCGGCACTCTACGATAAAATGAAGAAGTATGATATCTCAGCAAAAGAGCTGCGCTGAGCCCCTTCGCAAAAACGAACCAGCCATTTTATCATAAGCGCCCATTCTCGCGGCGGCACAGAATGCAGCAACCTCTCTGTTGCCGCATCTATCCTTTTTTATCACAGAGCAGCAGATACAAATCTCCTCTCTTCTCCCCGCTCTGGCGGCCTTTACCTTGCAGGCGGAGTTTCTGCCCGGATTTGCTTCCTGCTGGAATTTTGACTTTGAACACATGCCGGCCGGCCTGATCGGAAGACACCACCTCGGTCACCCGACCATGGTCCAGTTCCTCCCGGGTCAATGGTATTTCATATGTAACATCAAGATTTTCGACAACATCTTCGCTTTTTCTTTTCTGTTTGTTGAGCAGATTGCCAATGGAGTGTCCCAGTGCTTTGAAGACGTTTCTCCCCTGTGGCAAAGCTTTTTTACCGCTTTTCAACAGTGCCGGCCCAGCCACTGAACCCACCAGAAAAAGGCCGCCGAGCAGAACTCCGCCCTTACCGCCGAAAAATGATTTCCTTAAAAAATAGGGACTGGAACGCAGTCCGGAGCGCTGAAATTCCCGCAAAATCCCCTGGAACATCTGCTGAAAGCGAGGATCACGAAAAAGATCTTTGAGGATATCTTCCTGGCTATAGGAAAATCCTGATTGATACTGCTGCTGCGATCCGCCCGCCGCCATATGGGCATCATACTGACGCCGTTTTACGGGATCTGTCAACACACCGTAGGCTTCAGCAATCTCCTTAAACTTTTCCTCAGCCTCCGGATTATCCGGATTGCGGTCCGGATGAAACTCCATGGCAAGCTTACGATAGCTTCTGCGAATTTCATCTTCGCCGGCTTCTTTTCCCACTCGCAAAATTTCGTAGTAATTCTTCATAAATAACAACCATGGATCCGCCTGTTATGTTTCCCTATTGCAGCCGTGCCTGAAGCCATGTGGAAATATCCTCAATCTGTTCGGGACAGACTGCATGCTCCATCGGGTATTCCCGGTACGTCGCAGTATAGCCTCTTTTGCCAAGCAGCTCCACTGCCTTTTTACCCAGCTGGACCGGAACAACGGGATCGTACAGACCATGATGTACATCGATGGCCAGATTCATGTTGACCTCCTGCGGCTCAATACTCTTTTCCGTGGCAAAGTAGGTGGACATCGCCAGCAATCCTCCAAGCGGTTCGGGATAGGTCAACGCGACCTGATAGGCCACCGCGCCTCCCTGGGAGAACCCTGCCACAATGATCCGACGGCTGTCAATCCCTCGCGACCGTTCATTATCAACAAACCGGCCGATCGCCTCTGCAGAGAACAGCAACTGCACCAGGTCAACTTTTCGGTCGATTTCCATGACAAGAATGTCATACCAGGCGGGCATGACAAACCCACCATTAATGGTAACGGGTATTGAGGGGGCATGAGGAAAAATGAAGCGCACCGCGAGATCCTCGGGCAGGCAAAGCTCCGGTACAATAGGAGCAAAATCATTCCCGTCGGCTCCCAGCCCATGCAGCCAGATCACCGCGGCATCCGGCTCGTCTCGTGTTTCAATTTCTATTGCAGGCAGAAGTTCCATGAATATCCTTATAGCAAAAATGAGTATCGATGCAGAATCTCCAGACCGGATAGCAGCGAAGAGATACTGTAGTAAACCAGCCCACATATCTTATAACCATTTTCATCCTGCCGGGAAAGGTGTACATTTATGCAGAGAACGTCTCTTTTTCTTTCACTCCGGCGTACATAACCATGCAACTCATCGACACCCATAGTCATATTGATCTGCACAGTTTCACTCATGACCGCAAAGACGTGCTGCAGCGCTGCAGGAAAAATGGAGTTGTCGCCCAGATTCTCCCCGGTGTCTCTCGCGACGGCTGGGAAAACCTGCTGCGACTCTGTTGTCGTGAAACCGACCTGTTTGCCGCACCGGGTCTGCACCCCATGTATCTGCCCAGTCACCTTCCGGAACACCTGGAAGAACTCAGGGAGCATATCAGGTCTGGAGAAGTGGTGGCCCTGGGAGAAATTGGCCTGGATTTCTATGTTGAAAACCTTGACCACAAGGAACAGCAGCATCTGTTTGAGCAGCAGCTGCTTCTGGCCATGGAGTTCAATCTGCCGATTTTGATCCATGCGAGAAAAGCCCACGATCAGGTACAGGCTGCCTTGCGGCGCCGTCGATTCCAGTGCGGTGGGATCGTGCACGCCTTCAGCGGCAGTCTGCAGCAGGCGGAAAAATACATCGGGCTGGGTTTTAAAATCGGCTTCGGCGGCACCCTCACCTACAGCAGGGCAACACGAATTCGAACTGTAGCGCAGACTCTCCCCCTTGAGGAAATTGTACTGGAAACAGACGCACCGGATATCCCTCCCGCATGCCGTCATGGCGAGAGGAACTCCCCCGAATATCTTCCCCTGATACTGGATGCCCTGTCCCAAATACGACCGGAATCCAAGGCGGAACTGGCCTATGTTACCACCGCCAACGCGATCAGCGTACTGCGCCTTGATACACGCCCAGACTTTATAGCCATCGGGGAGAAAAAGGACAGCCATCTTAGCCCGAATTTCTCATGAACATTGTGTCAATTTTCTTCAATGAGATGATATTCCAATATATTCAAGCAGTATACTTTCATAAGAAAACCATACACAATGTTCACCGAAGGCCAGCCGATCTTACCGTGCCCGGAGTCTCACTTCGTTCGCTTACCTGCAGCGTTGTCGAAGCAAGGTGCATAGGCTACTATAGCACCTCGCTTCGCGCCTCGCATCCACGGCAACCTCAACTGGTGAGAAGTTCCGGTTAGAAAAGAGGGCTGAAGAAGAAAGAGTGCGCCGATGTTGCAGAGAGCCGGCTCTGACTATTGTCGAGCCTCTTCAAAGTTCTCGTTGATTTTCTCCCAGTTAATCACATTAAAAAAGGCTTCAATGTATTCCGGTCGACGATTCTGGTATTTGAGGTAGTAGGCATGCTCCCAGACATCCAGCCCGAGAAGAGGAATTTTTCCCTGACTGAGCGGGTTGTCCTGATTTGCGGTTGTGACGATACTGAGTTCTCCATTGGCCAAAACCAGCCAGGCCCAGCCGCTTCCAAAGAGCAAGGCCGCAGTGCTGGAAAAAGTTTCCTTAAAGCCGTCGAAACTGCCGAACTTTGAGGTTATAGCGTCAACTACCGGACCTGCCGGCTTGACACCTTTCTTCAAGGTTGGCCAGAAAAAACTGTGATTGAGATGGCCGCCGCCATGATTCCGGACCGCTGTTCGAATCTCCTCGGGGACCGTATCGAGTTGACGGATCAGTTGTGCCACCTCAAGCTGTGCCAGAGACGCATCTTTCTGCAGAGCCGCATTCAGCTTATCAACATAGGTCTGATGATGCTTGCCATGGTGAATTTCCATGGTCTTGGCATCGAAAAAAGGTTCCAGTGCGTCATGAGAATATGGAAGTTCCGGTAATATATGTTTCATAGGTTTCCCCCTTAGAAAATCTTTGTATTTGCAAGTAATGCCACGAAGAACGCTATCTGCCGCTTTTCTCCATGGCAAACGAGCAGGTCATCCTTGCACAGCCAACCCGCCGCTCGAAATACCACATAGTGGCACTCCAATAGATAATGCTGGGGATGAACCCTGTTTTTGTCAATACGCCAGCGTACCGGTTGCAATCTTTTGGTTTGCAACCATGCAATTTCAATACTCTTCTTTTGCCTGGATGAAATACCAGAAACTGACGTGCTGGATTGCTTTAAAAAAGGTTCGACGAAAAGGTGAAAAATTCCTTTTGTTCCTGAAAACACATATGACAAAGTTTATTGATAATTCACGCCTATGATTTGCTTTAAATTTGACATTTACGATTCTCCCACAGCACCTTCTCCTGGAGTCTTCAATGGGATATAAACTTCAAGATCTGATTGATATCGAACATTTTCAGAACCTCCAGGACAGATTGAATGAAATCTATTCCTTCCCTTCTTCGATAATTGATAACGACGGCAATATTCTTACCGCCACCGCCTGGCAGGACATCTGCACACAATTTCACAGAAAAAACAAAGAGACCGAAAAGCTCTGCATTCAAAGTGATCAATACATCAAGGATCATATTCATGAAGCGAATCCTGCTGTAAGTTATACCTGTCCTCACGGTTTGGTAGACAACGCTGCGCCAATCATCATAGATGGAATCCATTTTGGGAACTTTTTTACTGGTCAGTTTTTTCTCGAGCAACCTGACCTGGAATTTTTCAAAGAGCAGGCCAAGAAGTATGGTTTTGACGAAAATGGTTATCTTGAAGCAGTCAAAAACGTGCCTGTCTGGTCGAGGGAGCAACTTGACAGCTATCTATTCTACATCAAAGGATTGATAGCTATCATTTCAGAAAGCGGTTTAAAGACCCTTAAAGAGATCGAAAACCGAAAACAGATAGAGGCACGAGAAAGAAGGCACAAATCCATTCTTAAAACAGCAATGGATGGCTTTTGGTTAGCGGATACTGAAGGGAGGTTGCTTGAAGTTAACAACGCCTATTGCAGTATGACCGGGTACAGTGAGGATGAACTTCTGACTATGTGCATTGCTGACCTGGATGTTGAGGAGAATCAGGAAATTGTTGTCCAACACATTCAAAAGGTTGTTGCTCAAGGGTCAGATCGTTTTGAATCTAAACATCTTCGCAAAGATGGAACTGTTTTGGATGTTGAGGTTAGCGTCCAATTCCGCAGTGAGGACGGCGGCCAATGCGTCTGTTTCATCCGGGATATATCTGA
The DNA here is from genome assembly GCA_036350815.1 of Desulfopila sp. Taxonomy (GTDB): domain Bacteria; phylum Desulfobacterota; class Desulfobulbia; order Desulfobulbales; family Desulfocapsaceae; genus Desulfopila_A. Next base: position 2,081 of record JAZBNU010000009.1, on the reverse strand, counting down.
ACGCAAGCTAGCGGAACAAAAGCTGCGTAAAAGTGAAGAAAACTTCCGTTCTCTTTCAGAAAGCAGCTCTGATTTTATTATGCGCTATGATCAAGATTGCCGGCATACCTATATGAATCCAGCAGCCTTGGCCGCTAGCGGTGTATCAGAAGGCGATATTGCCGGCAAGACGCTTTTCGAAAGTGGCTTTCCACTGGATTTGTGTAAAGTCCTGGAAGAAAAAATCATTCAAGTTTTCGAAACCGGCACCCCCTCCCAGGCAGAATTTTCATTGGAAAGCGTCAACGGACTGGTCTATCTTGATTGGCGGCTGACTCCGGAGTTCGACGCTGACAACCAAGTGATGTCAGTACTCGGGGTTTCTAGAGATATCACCGAGCGGAAGCAAGCGGAGGCGGAGTTGAGGGAATACTCGCAGAGACTTCAACTTGCTACTGATTCTGGTAAACTTGCCATCTGGGATTGGAATGTAAAAGATAACATCATGTTCTGGGACGAAAGGATGTTTGAACTCTATGGTATCACCCAAGAGACATTCCCAAACAACTTCGATGCCTGGATAAATGGTCTTCATCCCGATGACAAGAAAAGAGCAATAGAGGAATGCGATAGTGCGCTCGCAGGAGAAAAAGAATTCGACACATCATTCCGTGTCTTACACCCTGATGGCGCTGTTAAATTTCTCAAAGCAAATGGAATAGTTATTAGAGACAATGCCGGTAAAGCTGTCCGAATGATCGGCATCAATAGTGATATCACCGAACAGATTCAAACGGAAGAAGAGAGGAGAATTCTTGAGACTCATCTCCAGCAGGCCCAGAAAATGGAGGCCATCGGTACTCTGGCAGGAGGTATTGCCCACGATTTCAACAATATCCTTGGGGCGATCCTGGGCTATGCGGAAATGGCATACGAAGACAGCATATCGGGCTCAGTCAAACCTGGCGACCTGAATCAGATACTCCACGCAGGCCAGAGAGCTAAAGAACTTGTTAAGCAGATTCTCGCCTTTAGCCGGCAAACAGAGACAGAAGAGAGGGCTCTGCAACCGGCCGTAATAATAAAAGAAGCAATAAAAATGCTCCGTGCCTCTTTACCGACAACCATTGACATCCAAACAAACATTGATCCGAATGCGGGGGTGGTTCTCGCCGATCCAAGCCAAATTCATCAGATAATAACAAACCTTTGCACAAATGCTTTCCACGCTATGGAAGAAACAGGTGGCACCCTCAACATTTCACTGAAACAACAAGAATTAACCTCGGTCGATTTAGTGAGTGAGCCGCATCTACAACCTGGCAAATTTGTCACAATTTCGGTGAAAGATACAGGCTCGGGAATAGCTCCGGAAATCATGAATAAAATTTTTGATCCTTTCTTCACTACGAAAGAAACAGGTATGGGAACAGGGATGGGGCTTGCAATTATTCATGGCATTACAAAAAAAATTGGCGGTTTCGTTTCCTGTAAAAGTTCGCTGGGAGAAGGGACAACTTTCCATGTGTATCTTCCGGTCTACACAACGACTGCTCCACCAGAAGCCGATGCACCATTTTTAGAGTTACCTCAAACCGGCATTGAGCGTATTCTTTTTATTGACGACGAGGAGATGCTGGCAGAAATGGGTAAGACGATGCTCGAGCGCCTTGGCTATAGTGTGACAGTGGAGACAAACAGCATCGAGGCCCTGAAAATTATACAAAGCCAGCCGGACAACTTCGACCTGATCATCACCGATCAGACCATGCCGGGCATGACAGGAACGGACCTGGCACAACGTGTGCTACAGATTCAACCAGGGCTGCCGATCATTCTTTGCACCGGCTTTAGTAATCTAATTTCAGAAGAAAAGGCTAAAATGTACGGAATAAAGGGGTTTGCGATGAAGCCATTGGCTAAAACTGACCTCTCGAAACTTGTCAGGAAAGTCCTTGATGGTGAGAATTGATTTCCACAGAATTCAGAGTAACAGTTTAGTCCTATCCGGAACTCGTCCCCCTACCCAACCAAATCGCCTAATTTTCTTATAATTTTTTCAAGTAACCTCGCACTATTTCTTGACGCATAAAGTAATATTT
>JAZBNU010000008.1:0-3882 GCA_036350815.1 Desulfopila sp. | reverse complement strand
ATTTTAAGGGGGCAGGGTCGCTCTTTTCTCGGGTGTCTGCAGCCAGGACGGCTGCAGTCAAGCCCCCATGGAAGGGGTTATGGCGTCCCGTGAAAAGAGTGATCCTGCCCCATAGGGCTTGCTGATCTTTAGGGGTGATCAGATTATCTTATTAAATCTAATGGTTAGCGTGGCCCGATCCCGTATCGCTACGTGGACAAGCTGAGGAATGGTGGTAACCAGAAAAACTTATAGACCGTGATGGTATTCGTACGCTCAAATTGAGCATGAATTTGCTGAATATGGCATTTCCATGGCAGGAAATTGTCTGGTAAGGTTGTAGAAAGCGAAAAAAATGGAAAAGACAGAAAAAAGCAGATAGGTTGCTTGGAATTGGTCAAATTGGAGAAGTATTTGTGGGAAAAGTTATGCGATTCTAACAAAGTAACTACTTATCACCTTACCTATTGCTTTGGGTGTTGTATAACAAAGCCTCTTTAAGCATCTTTCGCAATTATAATATGTAGTAGTTCAGATCTAGTCTGAACTACTACATATTATATTCTGAAAGTATCAACCATCTTTTTCAGGTCTTCGGAGAGTCTTGACAGCTCATTTGCACTCTTATAGATTTGAACGCTGCCCGCTGTAATCTCCTTCGAAGCATGATTAACTTCAACGATGTCTCTGGCAATACCCTCCGCGACTGTACTGCTCTGGGCCACGTTCTCATTGACCTCCTGAATACCGGTTGCTGCCTGATTGACATTGCTGGCAATTTCCTGGGTCGCTGCGGCCTGCTGATCAATTGCCGTGGCTATTGTGGCAACTATATCGTTGGTGTTTTTTATAACCCTCTCGATCTTATCGATTTCCATGACTGTGCCGCTAGTACTGCTCTGAATAGCATCTAATTTTTGTTTGATATCCTGAGTGGCCTCAGCTGTCTGTTTTGCAAGTTCTTTTATTTCATTGGCCACAACAGCAAAACCCTTTCCGGCTTCACCAGCCCTTGCTGCTTCAATTGTCGCATTGAGTGCCAAAAGGTTGGTCTGCTCAGAAATTTCAGTTATGGTTTCAGTAACTTTGCCTACATCTTTTGCCGACTGTCCAAGCTCGCCAACACGCAAGGATACATCGTTTGCCAGTGAAACGGCCTCTTCTGTGGTCTTTCTTCCCTTTTCAGCGTTGCCGGCAATCTCACCAATTGTTGCACTCATCTCTTCAGAGGCACTTGCAACCATCTGGATATTTGTTGACGCCTGTTCCGATGCTGCAGCGACACTATTCATATTTGCACTCATCTCCTCAGCTGAAGAGGCAACCATCTCAGATTTGCCTGAGGTCTGTTCTGCTCCTGAAGACATCTGTTCTGAAACAGCAGATAACTCTTTCGAAGCGGACGAAAGAGTCTGAACACTTTGCGAGAAGCGGCCAAATATCCTTCTTAGGTTTGCTGCCATATCATTCAGGGATTCGCAGAGAAGGCCAATTTCATCTCTTTTGTCCACTTCAATTTGTTTTGTAAGATCACCGTCTGAAAGAGATTTGGCAAAACTCATTGCTTTTGCAACTGGGCCTTTTATAGCTTTTGTAATAAATAATGTGATTACAATACCGAGGCATAAGGCAATGAACGTTAGAGTGGAAGTGGTTCGGATAGTTCCCGTAATTGTTTGATCAAATATCTGATCTGCCTTTTCCATGCCATTATCAAGTTCAGTGCGGATGTCTTCCAGATATTTTTGTGTCTCAGCAAGAGCTTGCATGGTCTCTTTGTCAAAAATCTCTCTTGCCAGGTTATTTTTTTCGGACATCTCTACTATATACGAAATAGTCTGAGCGTACCGCATTGATAGTTCGTCAATTTCAGGCTCTGTTTCCTCCTGATAAATCCGTTCAGCGCCAAAGCGGTCACCTTCTTCTACTAATTGAACAACTTTGGCAGCAGATTGATAAATACGTTTATGCGGCTCTTCCCAGAAACCAAGATATCTTTTAAATTCCTGGTCTGTCGCTTCATAGGAATAATACCATTGACTAAAAAGGGATTCAGCATGATCCAGGTCACCGAAAAAATCATCACCTGACATCATTGTGTGATTCAGCTCTTTGAGCCACTCCAGATGTTCTATCCAAATTTCAGATAGGACGGGCCTCAGAGTGAAATCAAAATCTACATAGCTTTCGATAATTTTGGTGGCACTTTTATGAAGGCGCTCATGCGGTTCTTTTATCTTCTCTATCAGGGTTGCTATCTCTGGATTTTCTGCGGCCAGTTTTTTTGCCCCATCTCCGTAAAGCCATTTACCAAAACCGCATTGTGTATGATCAGTCTGGATGTTTATCTCGTGCACATCTGCTTTTAAAACAAGATCACTGAGTTGTGACGCCCATTCCAGATGATCGATGGTTTTCGACAGTATAAACCTGTTCTCAGAGGAAAACTCCTGCTCTATCTCGGACGCTTGATCGACATCTTTAAATCCTTTAAAACTGAATAATCCGATAACAACCAGCAGCAAAAGAACTGCACCAAACCCCATCCCCAGCTTTTGACCTATTGAGATGTTTTTCCAATTCATGCCTGCACCAGAAAGTTAATGAGAAAATGGATAATCAAGTTTCGTTCTCTTAAAACCTAACCACATTCTAGGGCAAGTAGCAAAAAAATACTAGAAAAAATAATTCTGGTTACCACCATTCCTCAACTTGTTGAAGTTTCCACTGAGGAATAGGTTTTGTTTTAACTGCAGCTTCTGCTAATGATACAATCATAATTTTCAAGTAAAATCGACTGTTAAAGCGAAAACAAAACTCTTCTAAGTATCGAGCAAGATGTTTTTGGCTAAATGCATGATGAGTTCCATGGAGAAACCTTTTAACATTTCCAAGGATCGTATTAACCTAGGTGAAGGCCTCTATCTGCATGCTTTTTGGGCCTCCACCAGTTATGATGCTTTTGTGGACAAAACCAGCTTTTGCTACCCCAGCAAAACCGCGCATTCCATCAGAGAGCACAACATTGCAATTATGGAGGTGGCATAGAGACCAAGAGCGTATTTCTTCAGCTGAAAACGAAGCAAGGCGACTTAGGCGCATATAGATAGGGTGTGTGTCATCATTGGTTGAAACTGCGGAACTCTGGGGACATCCATGATAAGTATTGTCAAGGGGAAAACGGAGATTTCCCGTTAAACCACCAAGTGCGTTCAGATTTTCTGTCAGGCGAAACTTTCTCTCTATTCAGTTGTGTATGCTGTCACCAAATCCTCGCGTAGAATTTTCTGGTTGGAATTGTCATTGGAGCACCCGAATTCTTTAAAATTCGCCATTTTTGCCTCAAAATCAATATGCTGGTCTAGTAATATCAGCAGCTTACCCAGCCAAGAAGTCGATATTATCTTATTAAATCTAATGGTTAGTGTGGCCCGACCCCGTATCGTAAAACAAACCACATAAACACTAATGCTGAATTTAGACTAAAGCCGCCAAGCGTTGCGAATCCGTCTTAAATGCTTTGTTAGCTTACTGCTCGCGAGTACCACGAAAATGAATATACAAAAGACCAAATGGCGCTATAAACAAGGCTGTGGACCAACAAAACACGATACTTAGTAACTTAAGTGCTATCAGTGCCCCCGAGCCATTGTCAAAACGCGTATTTCCAAAAATGAACTTGACCAAAGACTCGAACAAAAAACGTGAGTACGGGTACAGCAGCGTATTAACGGTAAAGGTTAAAGTTGTATAAAGACCTAAACCTTGACCATATTTTTGGACGATCAAACCGTAAACACTACATACCAAAATACTGATTATGTATTGTTTCATCAGGTACGATTTACTCAACCCACCAAATGCATTAATAATAGTTTGCTTCATAATTGTCTCGATTTATCT
>JAZBNU010000007.1:0-3697 GCA_036350815.1 Desulfopila sp. | reverse complement strand
CTGTGATGGCTGCATAGCTTCTCCTTGTTGTATCTCTTCTGTATTTGCCCGAAAACTCAGTTTTCCAGAGGTCTGCACCCCGGCTCTCTCTTCACCACATGCTCACCCCAGGATGGTAAAGATCAGTACTCAAAAGCACCCGGCACGATATCCGGAGCAGCCGGGCTTCTCTCAGGGAATAAGGACAATTTTCCCGCAATTGCCCGATTCCATAACTTTTCTATGGGCTCCCGCTGCATCCCGAAGAGCCATCCGCACGGCTATTTCAGGGATAAGCTTGCCGTCTGACATATGTCGAAACAGACCCACATGAGCCTCTTTCATCTCTTCTGCCGTACTGTTGAAAAGCGACATGCCGAGGATCTCAGTCTCCTTGGCCATGGTAGCTCTAGGATCTATCATAATCTCTCCATGGCTGCCGACAACGACAACCCGGCCACCCCTTCCCAACAGGGTAAGATCATGAGCAAGATTGACGTTGGCCAGCATTTCCAGAATGATATCGAACCCTTTACTGCCGGAATCGGCCGCTATCTCCTGAACATACCCGGGCTTGCTATGATCATAGACCTGTAGCGCACCTGCCTGACGCACCTTTTCTAGCCCTTGTTCTGTACCCGCTGTCCCATACACTTTCAGACCAGCAGAAACGGCAAGCTGCACAGCAATCATGCCCACACTGCCGCTGGCGCCATGAACGAGAAGGATGTCACCTTTTTTCCCCCTCGCCCTGGTAAACAGGGCCCTCCAGGCAGCTGCGCCTGGAACCCCTATGGCAGCGCCCTGCGCACTCTCCATTCTTTCCGGCAAGGTGAATATCTGGGCCTGATGACATACCGCGTATTCGGCATAACCGCCGCTGAGCGTTCCAGAGCTGTACACTCTGTCGCCCTCTTTCCATTTTTTCACTCCGTCACCAACGTTGATGACTGTCCCGCAAACATCTTTTCCGGGTACATACGGCAAAGGAGGCAGAAGGGGGTACTGTCCCGCCCGGATATAGGTGTCTACAGGATTTACTCCTATAGCCTCGACTTTGACGAGGACATCTTCGCTGCCCGGCTCAGGAACATCAACTTCAACCAACTGCAACACCTCCGGTTCTCCAAACTCACGTACCTGAATAGCTCTCATCTGCACCTCCACAATATTTGGACAATACAAAAAAAATCATTTCTTTTTCCAGCTTTTTTCCTCTCCTCGCAGCAGCCTGCCGATATTCTCATGGTGTTTGGCCCAGATCAACACTGCAATGACAGCAGCTGTTATTATTGTTGGAACCGGTGCCCCGAAAAAATAGAGCCATAGAGGGAAAAGCGCTGAAACAGCCAGAGAACCTGCCGAGACAAAGCCGGACAGAGCAACAACAGCAAGAAAGATGAGCAGACTCAGGGCAATGGCTAGTGGTGAGAGAAAAAGAAAAACCCCCAGTGCAGTCGCAACCCCTTTACCGCCTTTGAAGCCGAGGTAGACGGGAAACATGTGTCCGACAACAGCAAGTATCCCGCAGCCACACACAACAATTACAGTCTTTGGGCTTTCCGGCAAGATCCAGGCGGCAAAAGCCATGGGTCCTAGGCCCTTGAGAACATCCAGAAGCAGGGTAAGCAGACCAAGTTTTTTCCCCAGCGTCCTGCTGACATTTGTTGCTCCGATATTTCTACTGCCGTGCTGCCGGACATCTACCCCGGCCATCCGTCCGACCAAAAAACCGAAAGGAATAGCTCCAACCAGATAACTTGCTGCAAGAACAAAAATTTCCATACCAGGTGTCTCCCTGTTTCTCCCGGGCTGAATCTTTTAGAGTAAAATGTTTCTCCAATACATGTTTCACTTGCACTTTCATGAGAATAGCACAATTGTATACCCTATGGTAGTATTAGGCGCTACCAGGAAAATAAACGGAGGCAAAAAAGGCCCGGTTGCGCTCCTTTCGTAATACTTTTAAAGGCAAAGCGTTCTAACTTGTACAGCGTGGAAAACGTAAACGCTTCCGGCACGATAGATACAAGTGCATTTTGACACTTCAACTACCCCACTGAGATGAAAAACGCAGCTTTTGGTCTTGCCACAGTAAACACAGCGGAACATGATGTTTCCAACCTCATCTTAACGACATGAGCATACGTAAAATATATCAATACCCCGCCCCGGTGTTACGCCAAAAGGCCGCCAGGGTTGAAAAGTTTGACGAAAATCTCCAGAAACTGATAGCCGATATGGCGGAAACCATGTATGACGCTCCAGGCATCGGACTTGCTGCACCGCAAATTGGTGAATCACTCCAGCTTCTTGTAGTTCACATCGGCAACAGCCAGGAAGATAGGCAGTACAAGGCGTTTATCAATCCGATTATAACAGAAGCGGAGGGAAACCAGATAGACGAGGAAGGTTGCCTCAGCGTACCGGAGCTGACTGCCAATGTACAACGACACCGGAAGATCAGTCTGACCTACCAGGACGAAGAGGGCAACATGCAGGAGCTGAGCACTGAGGACCGCTTTGCCGTTGTCCTGCAGCACGAGATAGACCATCTTAACGGTATTCTTTTTATTGATCACCTCTCCCCCCTGAAAAGAAACCTCTACAAGAAAAAAATAAAGAAGGCCATGACCGCCGCAAAGGAGCCGGCATGAGTGCCAAAGGCTACCGGATCGTGTTCATGGGAACACCGGACTTTGCCGTTCCCTCGTTGCAGACATTGATAGACAGCCATCATCAAGTGGTATGTGTAGTGACGCAGCCGGATAAAAAGAAAGGCCGGGGAAAGAAACTTGGTGCTCCCCCCGTTAAAGTTATAGCTGAACAGGCAGGCATCCCCGTTTTACAGCCAACCAAAATTCGAACGGATGAGTTTCAGTCCGAATTAGGCAGTTACCGTCCCGATGTCATTATTGTGGCAGCCTACGGTAGAATTCTTCCTGCAACTCTTTTAAACCTGCCTCCTCTGGGCTGCATCAATGTCCATGGCTCTCTTTTACCGCGCCATAGGGGCGCTGCTCCTGTTCAATGGGCCATTCTCGAAGGTGACAAACAAACAGGCATTACCATCATGCAGATGGACGAGGGCATGGATACCGGCGATATTTTACTTTATGCGGCGATTGACATACCTAAAAAGGAAACCGCCGGATCACTCTTCAAGAGACTCGCCGAGCTCGGTGCAGCAACCCTCCTGACCGCTCTGGTAAAGCTTGCGCAAGGTGAGCTTGCTCCAACAAAACAGGATAATAACCTAGCCACCAAGGCACCGCCATTGCAAAAAGAAATGGGAAACATTGACTGGAACCTGCCGGCTGAAAAGCTTGATTGTCTTATCCGTGGCCTTGACCCGTGGCCAAGTGCCTATACCTTCCTTGACGGGACGAGATATCGGCTTTTTTCTCCTGAAGTGGTGCATAAAGATGGAAACGAACCTGCTGGAACTATACTGTCTGCAACCCAGAACGGCATAGTTGTGGCCACCGGCAACCAGTCTCTTCTTATAGCAGAGCTGCAGCCCGAGGGCAGAAAAAGACTGACTGCGGCTTCTTTTCTCTGCGGCCACTCATTCCCTAGCGGCAGCCGTTTCACCAATGGATAAGCAATACAGTATGAGCCAAAAGCCTCTGACGGCATACACCGACTGTTTCTCCGGCATCAGCGGTGATATGTTCCTGGGAGCACTTGTTGATTGCGGTCTTCCTGAAGCCGTTCT
>JAZBNU010000006.1:0-12157 GCA_036350815.1 Desulfopila sp. | reverse complement strand
CCATTAGTTTATCTACATAATCTCTACTTATCACCGGAGAGCTAGCAATTACTTCAAGGAAGTCGTTTTCGTCGAAAGAATATTTTCGGGCAATGGATCGATACATCTCCAAATCAGGTGATTCGTAAAAAAATTGACCAAGCCAGAAAGTTCCAATTCGCTGGCCCCGGACAACGATTGGGTAGCATACATGTTCTAAGCCATGATCACAGGTATCAGTTGCATATTCTAGAGGAATGTTATCATTGATTTTTCCCAAAATCCTTCCATCGCTTTTAATACATAGCTCTTCGCAATAAGGGTGCTGGCGAAAGTATCCGGTGCACGCTCTTTGCCATCCCTCTGTAACAACCCAACTTCCATCTAAATCCATTATGCCGTGTGGAACTTCGAATGTTTTGTAAAACTCTTCACAGAGCTTCTTCAACTTGGTTATGTCAAGGCAATCAGACAATGATATCATTCCAGCCCTCCATCTGTATTTTGTCTATAATCATCTTGATTCTGGTTGGCTACATACCATCTCAGAACGATTATCAAAGAGCTTGATATTTATCATAACAATAAATATTATTGTCAGCAAGTAGATGCACAAAATAACATTTCTATGTATATGATTTAATATGGAATATGAACAGTAGCTTGAATTGATAGGGCGTGATTCGCTGCCTTATTACAGTATAACTTAACCTCCAAGGTCGATTCTATAGGTGTTTCCTGCACATCATTGATCCCGGATACATACGAAAAACCACTTTTAAAGTACTATCTTCAGTAGGTTGAGGTTTCCAAGGCGATGGTCAACATTCTTGTCTCTTCCTCTAACAAGGTGTTTCGTGTTTCTAAAAATCCATTTTCCCAAAATCATAACGATATTCAGGTGTTCTGAGGCAAGACCTTCTCCATGAGAGTGTCAACCTCCTTAATCACAGTGAATCGGGCTGAAATTGAGTAGCTCAGTTTATCTATTGCTCCTTAGATTTTTTTAAGATTTGACGTTGTAACGTGTCAGACAAATATTTAATTCTCCAGATTATGACATTGGCCAATCTTTTTGCAATGATGGTGTCAATCTTCTTTGGTGTGCTGTTGCGATGGTGGAGTCGTCTGATGAAGAGATCCTCGAAACCAGGAAAAATAGACTCCAGCCAGGCAGAGCAGAGCTGATATGGTGAAGGTGACATGTATGCTCTGGAGAAAGAGATCGTGGTTTTGTGCAGTGATGGGAGTCCGACCAATGAGCAGTGCAAGAACTACTGTGGCCATAGCCATGCTCAGCATCTGGCCGAGCAGTCGCATGGTTGCAACAGCACCTGAAGCAAGACCGTAATGTTTCTTTGCTACAGCACCCATGATGGCACTCATGTTCGGGGAGCTGAACAGGGCAAAACCGGTGCCCAGCAGGATCAGGTTGGCAAAGACAATATAGAGACTGGTTGCATGGCTGAGTGTAATAAAAACAGACACTCCAATGACCGTGAGGCTCATACCGCCGGTGGCAAGAAGGCGTGGTTCGATTCTGTCGGATAATCGACCGGCCCATGGGGAAAGCAGGGCCATCATAACAGGCTGGGCCATCAGCAGGCTTCCTGCAGCCTGGGGTGACATTCCTTTGATATACTGAAGATAGAGGCTGAGCAGGAAAGTGACGGCAAACGTAGCGGAATAATTAAGCAAAGCAGCCAGACTCGAAAAGGTAAATGTCTTGTTTTCCGTAAAGAGATGCATGTCAAACACAGGGAACCTGGCGGAAAGCTGGTGTCTGAAAAAAGCGGCAAAAAGCAAGATGCCGCTGGAAAGCAGTACAACGCCCAACAGGGAAGGCAGCCTGGTTGCCCCGTATACCAGACAGAAAATGGCAACCATGTAGAGCAGGCAGCCGATGATGTCGAGCCGCTGCCCTTGCTCACCAAACCATTCACCTTTGAGATAGTGCAGCGCTATAATACAGGAGAACAGTCCGAGGGGTACCATAACGACAAAAATGGAGCGCCAGCCGAAATACTGCGTCAGCAGACCTCCTGCAAAGGGTCCGACGGACAGCCCGATATACACAGCGGCGACATATATACCGATAACTCTGCCCCGTTGAGCCGGGGGAAAGATCGAGGTAAGGATGGCCATGCCTGTAGAAACAAACATAGCAGCGCCGAAGCCCTGCAGAACCCGGGTAGCGATTAGAAAAGCTGCTGAGTCAGCTGGTATCGCGGCTCCGCAACCAAGAGTATATATCGCCAGTCCTGCGGCAAAAATCTTTTTTCGTCCATGAATATCACCAATTTTGCCGGCGGGGACCAGCCAGACGGCCACTGCCAGTAAATAGGCCGTAGCGATCCAGCTGAGCTGGACGGCGTCCATGTCTAGATCTGCCTGGATTGCAGGCAGAGCGACATTAACGGAGGAAATCATGAATGGTCCCATGAATGAGGTCAAGGTGGCGACTGCCAGCGCGGATCTTTGCACCACACTATTTTCTGAAGGGCCGATGGTCTGAATCATAAAAAGCTTCCAGGAATCTTTCGTGGCGGGATCGCTATTTCAGTAGGAGAAAGTTTGCCGGCGCTACCGTCGTATTGTCGGCAGCGCTGTTGAATGTAAAAGCTACTACCACAGGCGGATTGCTGTAGGTGCCCTGCATCAGGTCGGCTTTCTGGATGGTGAGATAAAGAGTGCCGGATCCTGGATCAAAGGATCCACCGCCGAAACTCCTGGTGGCGAAAGGGGTTGGGAACATCCCATAGTCATAGGGGCGCACGTCGTGGGAAAGCATGGTGCCGTTTTTGACGGCCAGCATATCCTCGATATCCCAGGACCAGTAATAGAGAGAATAATCATTTGCGTCGTTGGCGCAGTATCCCCCGCAAAGGTTGCCGTTGTTCTGGACGCATTTATAACAGACTCCGCTGTCGTGTCCGCCTGAGTGGCCGATGGTCAGGTAGGTGCGTGTGTCGGGAACTATGAAACCGTAAACAACCCTGGAGAGATGTGTCCAGATATCATTGTTTCCTGAGATGTTGGAAAGATCTTCATGGAGCGGATGCGCCAGGGAGAAGTCGAGAAGCTTAGTGGTACTGATTGGACTGGTGATGGAGGTTGTTTCAATGAGATCATTTGCGAAAAAGGTGAAGGCTGAGGGGCCGACACTGGTACGGCTGATTATGGGGATGCCGCTGGATTGGCCGGTTATACTGTCGCCTCCAAGTGAGTTTTGCCACTGTTGCGGTATAGGCGATATCCAGCCCGAAGTATGGCCTGCGCCTCCCTGAAAGCTGTGGTAGCCGTCCATGGTGCAGGAGCCCAGCTCGCTGCTGTCTCGTGCGATCAGGGTTGTCTGGCTGTTGTCGCCGGGGGCGTCATAATATTCATAAGCATTAATGAGAAGCTGCGGGCCTCTGCTGCTGTTGAAAAATCGCATTCCGCCGATACGGTCAAGCTTTTGGGGATTACCCGAGGTGGCCCGGTTGAGAATCGGGGTGAATTGCTGCAGGGGAGCTGCCGCCATGGGCAAGTTCTGAAGAATGGTGCTGTTTTTTAATCCTGGAATGGCAAATTCCGCAATATTTTGATGATGGCTGTGACCGACAATGAAAATGGAATGATGTGTCGGATTATATTCCAGCGGTCCTTCGGAATAGTTCAGGCTGGAACCTCCATAGGTTGCGGCCGGCAATCGGAACGCACCCTTGTAATGTATGTCGGCAAGACGCAGCAGCGGCAGTTCGGCTGCCCATGTCGGTCTGCAGAAAATAATTGCTGCTGGAATCGAAAAAAAAAGTGCTAATATCCTGAAATTTAGCATTGCATGACCTCTCTGGTAGTGGCAGGTAAAGAGACTGCAGGCGAAGAATATCTGCTCCTGTTATATTACCACTATGGTATAATGTTGCAACATCGGCCTGTTGGCTGACTCGCGTATGCGCGGCAGGAGAGATCCTGGAGGTTGGTTCTTTCTCTTGATGAATGTCGTGTCATTCGTTCATACGTTTATGGAAGCTTTATTAACCATTGTGGGAAAAGATGCGCATCAGAATATTATGGCTCTTCTGGATAATAGCGGTATCCTTGATCTCAGCCGAGGTCCGGGCAGTAACGGTTTCGACCGTTGCAGAGCTGAGTGCCGCCGTAAATGCCGCCAACAGCGGTGGAGATAAAATGATCCGTATTGCGGCCGGGACGTACAATCTTCACGGTACATACTTCCGGCTTACCGCAGACGGAATAACGGTCGGCGGAGCTACGGGGAAGAGAGGAGATGTTGTCCTTGACGGTCACTATGAGACAACTGAGATTTTTCAGATTCTGGGCTCCAATACCACTTTGCAGAATATGACGTTACTGCGGGCCCGTTACCACCCCATCCATATCTATCCCGATGGAAAGGATGTTACCGGTACGCTGATTTCCAATGTGCACATACGTGATCCAGGCCAGCAGGCTGTTAAAATCAATCAGAATAGCGCGAAGACCTTTTCGGTTGATTTCGGCAGGATTACCGGCTCCAGGATAGAGCTGAGTGAAAGCGGGCGCAGCATGGTGTGGCAGATCAACGGCAGCTGCTATACCGGAGGTGTTGATGCGCATCATGCCGCCGGCTGGCGGATTGACAATAATGTTATCGAAGGTTTCTGGTGCTATGGCGGACTGGCGGAGCACGGAGTGCATTTCTGGTCATTTTCGCGGGACACCCTGGTCGAGAAAAACAGAATAATCAACTGCGACCGCGGCATAGGTTTCGGTTTGGGCACCAGTGGACATACCGGGGGCGTTATTCGCAATAATTTCGTCTACCACAATACCGGCCATGCATACAGCGATGTCGGGATTGGTCTCGAATCCGCCTCCGGCGCTCAGGTTTACAACAACACCCTATACCATCAGCATCCATATCCCAATGCGATAGAATACCGCTTTGCGGCAACACATTCCGGAGTCATCCGGAACAATCTTGCCAACAAAGCCATTGTTTCCCGCGATGGAGGAAGTGCAAATCTGACAGCCAATGTCACAAACGCGCAGCTGGGATGGTTTGTCGATGCCGACAGCGGTGATCTCCATCTTGCCGCTGCCGTATCCACAGTTGTGGATCGTGGTGTTTTTATTTTCGGATTGGAGGAGGATATCGACGATGATCCGCGTCCCATGGGCAGAGGAATGGATATCGGAGCAGATGAATGGCTGCAGGCAGACCGGAAAACTCAGGGCCTGACCTGGCTGAATCTACTGCTTACGGAGTAATGGCATGAAAAACAGGGGCAACAACTTTAATCGGTGAGGCGATCATGAAACACATCAATTTTTCCATACTCTCGCTGCTGAAATATACCGTTCCAGCGGTGTTGGTGGTATGTGTCTTCCAGACATCCATGGCGGCTGTGGCCAGACCGGTGTTGAAGTGGCGCTATGGCGGCTGTTACTCCTCCTGGTGCGAGACCGGGTGGTATTCTTCTCCCGCGGTAGCTGATCTTGATGGAGATGGTCGGCAGGAGATTATCGCTTCAGCGTATTCAATAGTTGTTCTTAACGGAGCTACCGGTGTGCTCCAGTATCGCCTGGCCTCCGGGCATGATCGCAGTGAACCGGGGGCTGCCAGTGTCGGCAGGACCTGGCCGGGCATTGTTGTCGCCGATGTGGATAATGACGGCAAACTTGAAATCATCACAGCGCATAGCGGCGGGTATGTCTCGGTGTATGATAATCGGGGGTATTTTCAGACAGGTTGGCCGAAGAGACCGGTGAGTAATGAGCTGAGGGGATTGAGTGTTGCAGATCTTGACAATGACGGTACGGCTGAAATCGTGGTGACGGGGGCCGTATACGGCAAAACCAATACCTGGGTGTATGAACATTCCGGAAATCTGCGTTCCGGATGGCCGCAGTTGAACAACAATTCAGGATACTCCTATGGTGTCTTCAATGATAATGCCTGGGTAGCCGATATTAACGGTGATGGACGAGGAGAAATAATTGTACCTTCCGATGTTCATTATATCTGTGCCTATAATCAACATGGTGTGCAGTTGCCGACTCATTCTCAATATGGCGGCAAAGGGTGGGGACAGGTGGGAGTGTGGGAAAATCAGGCGGTTGAACTGCGTGGCTGGGGCGATTGCTCAACGACCAGAGCGGAGAGATACCGCGCCAACCTTGCTCATGGGGCCGCAGTGGTCTCGGATGTGGATAATAACGGCTCCATGGAGATTGTTGTCACCGGCAATATGTATGACTGCGCTCAAGGTCATCCACCAGGAAAATATACGCCTCTCTATATCTTCAATGCTGATCGGAGCAGATTTTTCACAGGAGAGTGGGATTGGCGGGAACCGGCTAAAGATACCGGGGCACCGTTGAGCGAAAATTATGGCCAGATAGAAAACTGCCAGCCCAATCCGGTTGTTGTCGATATTGATAGTGACGGCAGAAAAGAGATTCTCTTTCCGTCCTATGACGGCAAGATGCACTGTTTATGGCTTGATAAGAAAGAGCACCATAACTGGCCCTACTCAGTCAGTAAAAGCGCTGAGGGGTTCATCCGTTTTGCCTCTGAACCGGTAATAGCCGATCTTGATCATGATGGCATGGCTGAAGTGATTTTCGTATCCTGGGTGGAAAAAAAGAGTTCAGGGGCTGTACGTCTCGGAAAGCTGCATATTCTAGATTATCGAGGCAATGTCATACATGAGTTGAATCTGCCCTCGCCCAGGTCCGCCGGCGTTTTCTGGAATGGTGCTCTTGCTGCACCGACAATTGCCAATATCGATAACGATCCGGATCTTGAACTTGTTATAAACACCACAGCTGCAGGAATAGTGGCCTACGATCTGCCCGGGTCGTCGGGCGCCAAGGTTTTCTGGCATACAGGGAGGAACAAGCAATATGGACATCTGTTTCATAAAACTGCTGTAGCTCCTGTACTATTGCCCTTACTCCTGCAGAAATAGGAGGCTTGCATGTTTGATTATCTATTGAATGACCGGCAAAAGGCGTTGCGGGATGAGGTGCGTGATTTTGTCAAAAGTATTCCGCGCCAGATGATCCTTGATATGGATAGTGACAGGATAAAATTTCCCCGGGAATTTCTGGAAGAAGCTGGCCGGAGAAATCTCATGGGGTGCCGGTATCCGAAACACTGGGGCGGCAGAGACATGGACTGGGTTTCTACCTGCATGGTAATGGAGGAGATAGGGACACTGGGGTATATCTTTGCCTGCACCTTCGGGGTGGGGGCGGAACTGGTCTGTGATGCCATCATTCTCCATGGAGACGAGAGGCAGAAGCAAAAATATGTGGAACCGCTGCTCAAAGGCAAGATTTTTGCTGCGGAATGTCTTACCGAGCCGCGTGGTGGTTCCGATTTTTTTGGTACAACTACAAGAGCGGAAGACCGGGGAGACTATTTTCTTCTCAATGGTCAGAAGCGTTTTATCGTAGGAGGTGAGGGGGCCGATTTCTTTCTCGTCTATGCCAGGACCGACCCTGATGCCGAAGCGCATAAAGGGATTTCCTGTTTTATTGTTGACCGCACTGAAGGTGTGCGAACCGAATATCTCTATGGCCTTATGGGCTGCCGGGGTGGTGGAACGGCCCGTATGGTTTTTCATGATGTCAAGGTTCCCAAGGAAAATCTGGTGGGACAGTTCAACCGGGGAAAAGAGATTTTCAACACCATGATGATTCCTGAGCGTCTTGGCACCGCTGCCATGACTATCGGTGCTGCAGCACCCGCTGTCGATGTGGCCACAGGCTATACGGCAAAACGTAAGGCTTTTGGTCAACCGGTGGCTGCATTTCAGGGGGTTTCCTTTCAGGTTGCCGAAGCGGTCACGTTGCTGGATGCCTCTCGGGCCATGATTTACACCACCGCCCGGGCAGTGGACAGCGGTATTCATGAAAAAGAAATTCGCCGCCTGATCTCGGAAGCGAAGAAATTTGTGACCGAATCCTGCCAGAAGGCTGTCCATAACGCCATGCAGGTCATGGGGGGGATAGGGTATACCGATATCTACCCGGTGGAGCGTATTTTCAGAGATCTGCGTCTCGCTTCTATCTGGACCGGTACAAATGAGGTTATGTCCATGATCATCGCTAATGAATGGTATAAGGCCTGTGAGCGAAAAAAACAGACCAACAGGATCCGTGATCTTGAATGTGACGCGGCTCAGGCTGATGCCGGCGAGGAAAAGGTGTTTGAATAAGGTCGGGAGGATCCCCGCTACTCAATAATCTTCGATCTGTTTGCGAAAACGGCGGAGTTGCTGTTCTCTGATACGTTCATGGTCCAGATTATAGATATCGGGCGGAAAGAGAAGAGCTGCTACCCCGGTGTCAAAAATTCTCTTTACCTCATATTCATCATGTGCGACATCGCGCTGGTAGATGTAGTTCAGATAGGATTTGTTGGTGTGAAGGATAAACTCCACCCGAATACCTCCCAGTCTGGCAAAAAATTTCAGCATCTGCGTCCCGGAGGAACTTCCCACTGAGGTCCCGGTATATCTGTCGCCGGTCAGGGTGTCGGAGATATCCTCCAGTGTCATGAACGAGTCAGCCTTCAGGGCGCTGTTGGTGAGGTGTTTCTGGAACTGTTTGACGTCGTTGACGGTGTTGAGAACAGCCATCAGCCCCAGTTCGTCGTCGACCGCCACCGCCGGGTTTTTTTCGTTTTTACGTAATAACTTTAGAACTTTGGCTTCAGGGGATTTTTTCCTGATGGTGACATAGAGAGGGTATTCTCTGCCCTTTGAGGAGAACCGTCTCCGTTTGATGAGGGTTACCTTTCGTTCCGCCTGGCTTTTCAGAGAATCGCGCATGTCCTCTTTGACCACCTTGACATCGCTACAGGAGAAGGTTCCCGGCTCGTGGCTGCTGACAAGATAGGCTATCTCCAGTTCTCCAATTTTCATGGAAGGGCTCCAGACATGGTCATTGAGAAAGGAAAGAAAGTTTGAAAATTTATTTTCCACATCAGTCTCTCTTTCTCGCTGATCAATAGAACCTGCCAGATTCATCAGGGTCAACTTGCGTTTCGCTTCGAAGCGGGCTTTTTTGTGATACCTGTCATTGAAAACTATGAGGAGCAGATCCAGCGGGTTGCTGGTAACCTGTATCTCGTTGGTTGTTTCGATATGAGAGGAAAAGGGAGCGAGTACTTTGGAGCGCAGATAGGTAATAACATTATTGGCGGTGCCGGCATATTCAACAAGTTTGCTTTCAATTTCAGCAATGGAGCCCTGGATGCCGAACATGTTGCCGAGAAGAATTTTTGCCCGCTTCTGCCGTTTCTGCCGTTCCTGGGTACTTTGAATCAGCTGCGGGATTTCCAGAAAGGACTGGATGTCGAGAAATTCAAAGATCTGGTTGCGGACACTGCGATATTTCGTCCTGTCAATCTGTTCACAGCAGTATGTTTGAACCCAGTCTTTCACCTCTCTGGAGAAAGGATGCATTGAGGGTACGCTCTCTTTGCAGCCGAAAAGGCCATCCTGTTTCAGAGAAGTGAAAATCGATTCTTTGCCGATAATCTTCATTGTTGATCTGGAAGCGGAAGAATTCAACACTACTGGGCTGAGGTTAGAATTTTCTTCTAAAATAGGGCTCAAGTACCTCGGGCACTTTGATGGTGCCGTCTTCCTGCTGATAATTTTCCATGACTGCCAGCAACGTTCTCCCGACTGCAAGGCCTGATCCGTTCAATGTATGCACCAGAGCACTTTTGTTTTTCCCCTCGGGACGATAACGGATTGATCCTCTGCGCGCCTGAAAATCGAGAAAATTGGAACAGGAGGAAATCTCTCGATAGGTTTGCTGTCCGGGCAGCCACACCTCGATATCGTATGTCTTGGTGGCGGAAAAGCCAAGATCGCCGGTACAGAGAGTCACCACCCTGTAGTGCAGACCAAGCAGCTGCAGGACTTCTTCAGCGTCGGAAAGCAGAGACTCAAGTTCATCCATGGATGTTTCCGGGGTGGTGAATTTAACCAGTTCCACTTTGGTGAACTGGTGCTGGCGTATCAACCCTCTGGTGTCGCGTCCATGGGAGCCGGCTTCGGAGCGGAAGCAGGGGGTAAAGGACGTCAGTTTTATGGGCAGGTCCTTTTCGGCGATCGTCTCGTCCCTGTAAATATTGGTTACCGGGACCTCTGCGGTTGGAATGAGATAGAGGTCCCATCCTTCAATTTTAAAAAGATCTTCGGCGAATTTTGGCAGTTGGCCGGTGGCTGTCATGCTGGCGCTGTTCACCATAAATGGTGGGAGAACTTCTGTATAGCCATGCTTTTCCGTATGAAGGTCCAGCATGAAATTGGTGAGAGCCCGGTCGAGTTTTGAGGCAAAACCGTTCAGCAGGGAAAAGCGTGCCCCGGAAAGCTTTGCGGCACATTCGAAGTCCAGAACTTTGAGGTTTTCCCCTAACTCATAATGCGGTTTCGGGGTGAAAGAGAACCCCGGCTTTTCGCCCCAGGTCTTGACCAGCAGATTATCAGAATCATCCTTTCCCTCGGGAACGGAGTCATCGCAGATATTGGGGATAGCCATGATGATTGTCTGCAGTTCCTCCTGAACGGTGGAAAGCTCGGCATCCAGGTCTTTAATCTTCTGGCTGGTCTGCTTCATCTCGGCTATCAGCGGGTCTGCTTCCTTCTTATCGGCCTCGGTGCCTCTTTTGAGGCGGGCGATCTCTTCTGATGCCGTATTACGACGATTTTTAAGATTCTCAACCGTTGCCAGAATGTCGAGGCGCTTTTTATCGACGGCAATAAAATCATCAAATATCTGTGGAGAGAGTCCTCTTTTGGCGCTTTTTTCTTTTACCAGTTCGATGTTTTCTCTAAGAAATCGTAGTTCAAGCATGGCTCTTGGTTTTTTCGGCTGTTATTTTTGGAAAAAGGGTTAAAAGTACACTGGAAATATGTATCATGGCCGCAGGGGGAAAGCAACCTCTGATGTCTATGGAAAGATAATATCGCTGCAAATTCGTGGAGGAGAAAGCTGCAACGGACAGGGGACGATTGGACCTTGTCTTGTTGGTAACCTGATTGCTTTCTTTGCCCGGGTCTGCTATTTTCCGCGGTGGTATTTTCTAATCTCAGTGAAGCGGCAGGAGACGGCCTGCGAAATATGTGCGGCACACTATGGAACCGAACAATAAAATAGTTGTTTTCGTTAATGAATTTCGTAAGTCTGTTCGGAGGATTGCTCTGGTTCTTACCGCTACCACGATAGTGGTTTTTTTTCTCGCGCCACAGCTTTTACAGGTGGTTCAGAATCATCTTGCTGATAAGCTCTACTTTTTTTCCGTGGCAGGGCCTTTTCTCGCGCATGTCAAGCTGGCTCTCTTTTGTGCGCTTTTTGTACTGATGCCCTGGTTTATGACTGTATTATGGAAGGCCATGGCGAAGCCATTCAGCATGGAGGGAAGGCAGGTGTTTGTTTTCATATTCTTTACCTGCCTGCTGTTTTACAGCGGTACCCTGTTCTGCTATTTTATAACTCTGCCCTTTGGTATTAATTTTCTCCTTGGCTATGGTTCAGAAGAATTGCAGCCGGTAATTTCCATTACCAAGTTTGTCAATTTCACCACTATTTTTATCTTTGCTTTTGGTGTGATTTTCGAGCTGCCTATTTTTATGGTATTCCTCGCTAAGGTGAAGGTGTGCAGTCGTGCTTTTTTTGTTCGCAGCAGAAGATATGCCATCCTTTTTATCGGAATAGTTGCAGCGCTGCTGACCCCGACTCCTGATGTTGTCAATATGGGATTGATGGGGTTGCCGTTGTACTTTCTTTATGAGGCTGGAATAATAATACTTAAGATAATGAGAATACAATAGCGGAGCTTCTTGGGGAGGCCGGAAAGCGGATAATCGCGGTTGACGCAGAAACACCGGTTAATACTCTTCGAGATGAAACCCATGCTGCTGGAGTAATGCGGCAGTAACTCCGATTGTTCCGTTAACCGCACATGAGGGACTACCTGATTTGAGAATGATGCTCTGGATATTTTGCGCCTGTGCTATTGCCAGAACCTGGTGGGCGCCTGAAAGAAATTGAGCGCTGAAGTCGGTACCGCTTTTACTTAATACCCGGGCCGAGCCGTCGAGAACATCATGGCCGTTACCTCCTCTGATGTCAGCCGCTTCTCTGGGAGTGGGGAGACCACCAAGCT
>JAZBNU010000005.1:0-2936 GCA_036350815.1 Desulfopila sp. | reverse complement strand
CGATATCGAAATAGTCGAAGCGCACCACAACAGGAAAAAGGACGCACCGAGCGGCACCGCGCTCAAACTCGGTGAAATGGCAGCCGAAGGTGTCAACCGTAACCTTAATGAAGTCGGCGTATTTGCAAGAAATGGTATCATCGGCGAGCGCAGCCCCGGAGAAATTGGAATACAGACTATTCGAGCAGCGGATATTGTTGGTGAACATACCGTCTATTTTGCCGGCTCGGGAGAGCGTCTTGAGCTTGTTCATCGTGCCCATAGCCGCGACCACTTTGCCCGGGGCGCTGTAAAGGCCGCGTCCTGGATTGTCGGCAGAAAACCGGGCATCTATTCGATGTTTGATGTTCTCGGGCTTCAGGACCTCTAAAAAGGCCGGTTTGGACGTAACAGCATATATAGGTCTTGGTTCTAATCTTGGCGATGGTCTGCAGACCCTGCAGCGTGCCTGGGAAGAGATCGGCAGGACGACAGGTGTCACAACTGTTGCAATGTCGGCACCTTTTCTCTCCGCTCCGGTTGGCATGACAAGCAGCAACTGGTTTACCAACAGCGTTGGTGAGCTCAAGACGGATCTGGCCCCTTTCGATCTTCTTGATCTTCTCATGAACGTGGAACATTCTTTCGGCAGAAGAAGAGAGAGCAGCGGCGAAGGATACCAGGACCGCACCCTGGATCTTGATATCCTCTACTTCGGCGAGATGGCAATAAAGAGCAGCAGATTGACGTTGCCGCATCCATTCCTGGCGGAAAGACTTTTCGTCCTCGAGCCGCTGGCCCAGATCGCGCCTTTGTTCAAGGATCCTGTTGACGGTCTTACACCGGGAGAAAAACTGGAAGACCTTCATCGTCAAATGCGCCTGGGCACCATTGCCAGACAGGAGATCAGCAGAGGAAAATGGCCCGCATTCCTGCGGCATGAGCAAGAATAAGGAGTAACCAGGATTCAGTATGAGCCCCATTAGGATAGTTATTATCGGAATACTCCTGTATATCGGCTATCTTCTTATTAAAGGAGGCAGCGGCAAAAAGAAAAAAGAAAAAGAAAACGCTGAAAAAAAGAGTCTTGCCGGTGTTTCCGATGTACTGGTCGAAGACCCTGTGTGCAAAAAACTTGTCCCGAAACAGCAGGCTGTAACGCTGCAGCATCAAGATACAACAATATATTTCTGCAGTGAAGAATGCTGCAAAACGTTTGTTTCAGAAAAAGGAGCAGAAAAATGAAATTTTTTATAGATACCGCAAATATTGATGAAATCAAGAAGGGTGTGGAAATGGGCATGGTTGATGGTGTCACCACAAACCCTTCACTTGTCGCCAAAGAAGACAAGCCGTTTGAAGAGATTCTGAAAGAAATCTGTCAACTGGTTGACGGCCCGGTTTCTGCCGAGGTGGTCAGTCTCGATGCTGATGGAATGGTGGCGGAAGCTAAAGAACTGGTCAAGATCGACGATAAGATTGTCATCAAGGTACCGATGATAGTAGAGGGCCTCAAGGCAGTAAAACGATTGACGGCAGAAGGGATACACACCAATGTCACCCTCATCTTTTCTACCTCGCAGGCCTTGCTTGCCGCTAAAGCAGGGGCAAGCTTTGTCTCTCCTTTTGTCGGCAGACTCGACGATATCAGCCACCAGGGTATGGACCTTGTAGCCGATATTATGACGGTTTATCAGAACTATGGCTATGAGAGCGAAGTGATTGTGGCCAGTGTGCGCAATCCCCTCCATGTTATCGATGCTGCCATGGTCGGGGCCGATATTGCCACAATACCGCTGAAGGTTATCGAGCAGCTTGCCAAGCATCCGCTGACCGACAGGGGTATGGAGCAGTTTCTGGCAGATTGGGAAAAACGGAAAAAATAATCTTCGCCCTTGCGTGAAGAAAAGACAATCCTAAAACAGGTAATCTGAATGGGTTTTGCTCGACTTACTCTGTTTGTTGCTTTGCTGCTCGCTGCAGGCCATTTCAATGCAATGGCAGCGATGTATAAATGCGTTGGAGCCAACGGTAAGGTGAAATTTACCGATACTCTGGAATCAGAGGCATGCCGTCCCATGGTCTTCCGGGAGAGTGACAGCGCATACATGGGACAGGGGTCTTCTTCGGCAGGGGATCTGATGGCGCGGCGCTCAGCGCAGTATGACAGAATTATCAGGTATTACGGGGTCCGCTACGATATCGACCCGCATCTTATCCGGGCTGTTATCCGGACGGAATCGGCTTTCGATGCCAGAGCGGTATCAAAAAAAGGGGCCCAGGGACTGATGCAGCTGATGCCTGAGACTGCAAAAGAGCTCAGGGTCGGGGATCCTTTCGATCCCGAGGCCAATATAAATGGGGGCACCCGTTATCTCCGTTATCTCCTCAATACCTTCAAGCAGGACCTCAGGCTGGCTTTAGCTGCCTATAACGCCGGCCCGACACTGGTAAAAAAGAAGCAGGCCATACCACAGATACCGGAAACCGTACAGTATGTCGATCGAGTGCTGAAGTATTACCGCGACTATAAGAATGGCAGGGTCTAGGAGCCTGTCGGAGTATGCCCCTTTAGCCCATATCTTCGTTATTTCCAGAAAATCAATGCTCGCAGGTAAGCGAAGACTCCGATATCAATTATATGGCTGTGCTTGATTTCCTGAAAATGCCTCGATCTGAACAAAAATGCCTATACTCCGACAAGCTCCTATTCCGGGCGAAAGCCTTCAGGTTGATGCCTGGTTGTTTGTGATGGTGCGAAATTTCTTTTCCTCTGCTGCTGTAAGAGTTCTTTCTTGACTGGAGAGCACCATCTATTGTATAAAGCACCTCTATGCCGGAGTGGTGAAACTGGTAGACGCACTGGACTCAAAATCCAGCGGGGTTAACCCCCGTGTCGGTTCGACTCCGACCTCCGGCACCATTACATATTCCATTCACAATATGTGGATGTTCTT
>JAZBNU010000004.1:0-8246 GCA_036350815.1 Desulfopila sp. | reverse complement strand
TTGAACATATTGGAATATCGTCTAATTTAAGAAAATTGGCACAATGTTCATGAGAAATTCGGGCTAGAAAAGCGCTTCCTTTAATATCAGATCAGCCTGCAGGACAATGCCGACAATACTGCCATTGTCATCAACCGGAAGCCGATGAACTCCAACCCGGTTCATCAATCTGGCAACATAGCGGACATCCATATCAGGCGGTACGGCAACAACAGGTTTTGACATTATTTCAAAGACATGAAGCGTCTCAGGCTTCTTGTTCTCGATAAAAACGCCTCTGACTATATCCTGCGCTACCACCATTCCCCAGGCATCATCCACACTCCGTTTCTCAACAATCAGACTGGTGACCTTTTCTTTGCGCATTATCGCGGCAGCTTCTATTACCGTCGCCATACCATCTATGTAATAGACATCCGTCCGCATTATGTCTCTTGCCCTCACCACCGTTTCACTCGTCGCCATCGCTTTCCTCTCTTTTCACAAGACTTGCCGGCAAACAGCAAGTGCATATTACAATAGTGCAAAAATTGCAGTATTTAAACAGTTCTCTTTTGCTCCACTGCACCATGCCAACAGAGCCGCCTCAAAATATCCGGACCTAGATATCTACAGATACTGGTCCCTGACCTCACTCTTTATGCGCTCCATCTGACTTTCCAGACCAATGACACGGTCCACCGGCAGAACAAAAGCTATTCCCGTTCCAGGCTTATCAAACCTCCCGGCGCTGCCCACAGCATCGAGTATGGGGTCGACCAGATGTTCTTCTATCAGAAACATGATAATATCCGTTTGTGCTTCCAGAGAAAGACCAAAGAAGGTTTTTGCCTCGCGTATACCGGTACCGCGAGCCGGGATTATTGTTGCGCCGGTGGCCCCAGCCTTCTTTCCGGCATCAACAACCACGTCGGATATATCTGTCTTGACACTAGCCAGAATCACTTTAAACTGCATCTCACGCCTCCTTGGCTTCTACTTTTTACTGCGTCGGCGACCTTTCCAGGCCGCATATTGCGCATACCCCATTACGGAAATTATAGGAAAAAGACTGGCAAAGGCTATCAGGCCAAAACCATCAAGAGCCGGATCTCTGCCGGGAACAGTCTCCGCCAGTCCAAGACCCAGCGCAGCAACTATCGGTACAGTGACTGTCGAGGTTGTCACACCGCCGGAGTCATAGGCAAGTGCTATAATCTGCTTGGGTGCAAAAAATGTCTGGACGACAACAATCACATAACCAACCAGAATGTATACATACAGAGGCGAACCATGCACAATCCGGAACGTCCCCAGAGCAATCCCGATCGCGACACCGAAGGCAACTGCAAAGCGCAGGCCGTTCATGTTAATCGTTCCGGCAGAGACCTCGTGCGCCTTATAGGCAACGGCGATCAGGGAAGGTTCTGCCACTGTTGTTGAGAAACCGACAAGAGCTGCAAAAATATATATCCAGTAATATTCCTGCCAGGCGGCAACAGGAAGGGCGTTCTGCACTCCGGTAAGAAACTCCGGGTCACTCAATTGTGCCGCCATTGTCTTTCCCAGCGGAAAAAGTGCCAGACTGAGTCCCTCCAGAAAAAGAGCCAGTCCGAAAACAACATAGACGACACCCACAGCTATACGTCGAACTCGGAGAAGAGGCTGGCGTAGCACAAAAAGCTGGAATCCCACAATCAATGCCAGTATAGGCAATACATCCCTGGTGGTTTCCAGGAGAATATGCCAGAATTCAAGAAAAAGGACATTCACCGCCTGTCTCCTCAGCGAAAGAGAAAAAGTCCATACCCCATGACAAAGATCATGGGAAGCAGGGAAGCAAAAGCGATAAGGCCAAAACCGTCAAGGAGAGGGTTCCGCCCCTTGATAATCGATGCCAGCCCAACTCCAAGGGCAGCCACCAGAGGCACGGTTACCGTCGAAGTTGTGACTCCCCCCGCATCATACGCAATCCCCACAATCTCAGGTGGGGCGAAAACAGTCATCAGCATGACAACCATATATCCGCCAATGATCAGGTAGTGAATGGGCCAGCCCCGAAGTATCCGCAGTGTTCCTACCAAAATAGCAATACCGACGGAAAGAGCGACACTGAGACGAAGGCCCAGAGCATACGAGGCAATCACAGGCTCTGTTTTCTCAATCAGTCCGCTTTGGGCGGCAATTTCTCCTGATTCACGAGCAATGGCAATAAGAGCCGGCTCCGCTACAGTAGTGGCAAATCCAAGAAGAAAAGCAAACAGCAATAACCAGAAAATACTGCCTTTTCGTGCGAGCGCCTGAGCCAGCGACTCTCCCACGGGAAAAAGAGCCATTTCCAGCCCCTGGACAAACAGGGTTAAACCTATCACAACCAACAGGCTGCCGATCAAAACCTCGGCCAGATTCGGCAAGGGCTGCCTGATGACAAACATTTGAAAGAAACCGATAACCAGTACGATAGGCAGCAGGTCCATGGCTGCAGACCACAGCTTCCGCGCAGCAAAACCCGACAGTGTTTTAAGAATGAACAGTCTGTTGTTCATTAAAAGTTTTCCATTTTCATGACCGCCGCAGAATACAATATCCCATAACACCACAGACCAGTGAGCCTGTAATGATACCGATTTTGGCATATTCTAGATATGCCGGTGTGGCAAAAGAGAGGCCGGAAATAAAAAGTGACATGGTAAAGCCAATTCCGCCAAGACAGCTTACCCCGAATATCTGACGCCAGCTCACTCCCTGCTGCAGATCGGTCTTAAACAGCTTCGAGGCCAGATAGGTAAAAGAAAAAATCCCCATGGGCTTGCCAAGTGCCAGTCCCACAGCAACGCCAAGGGTAACAGGATGAAAAAATACAGCACTGAGATCAATCGATTTCAGCACTACTCCGGCGTTAGCCAAGGCAAAAAGCGGCAGAACCAGGAAACCGACCCACGAAGAAAGACTGTGCTCGAGACGCTGCAGAGGGGTTGCCACCTCGCGGCATCCCAACTCGATTTCCTGCACCGCTCTGAGATGTTTCTGGTTAACGATTATGGAGGAGCTGCCGGCGCCGTCCGCCTTCTCCATATTGTCCACCTTTTCCCGCACCATTTTCAGAAAAATATTGGTGTCATAACGCCCGACTGCCGGAATAAACATGGCAACGACAACTCCTGCAATAGTGGCATGCAGCCCTGAATGAGAGAGGGCAAACCAGAGGAGCAGGCCCACCATGAAGTAGGGGAGAATATGCAGGACCCAGAAACGGTTAAGGAGATACAGGCAGCCCACAAACCCCAGGGCCGCCGCAAGATAGCTCAGTTCTATTGTGGGGGTATAGAAAAAAGCAATAATCAGAATCGCTCCCAGGTCATCAGCTATGGCAAAGGCGGTGAGGAAGAGACGGATACCAAAAGGCACTCTCTTCCCCAGAGTACTGAGTATCGCCAGGGAAAAGGCGATATCGGTCGCCATGGGAATCCCCCAGCCGGAACTGGTGTCAGCCCCGAAATTAAAGATAAAATAGATCAGTCCGGGAAACGCCATGCCGCCGAGGGCGGCTGCCAGCGGCAGAGCGGCGCGTTTACGGTCGGAGAGCGCCCCTACCAGCATCTCTCTTTTGATTTCCAGCCCGACGGTAAGAAAAAAGACCGCCATCAACGCTTCATTAACCCAATGAACCAGAGAATGGTGGATGGCAAACCCCGGTACCCCAATAACCAGCTCCTGATGCCAGAAGTGGAGGTATCCTTCAGAATCGAGGTTCGACCAGACAAAAGCAGCTACAGCTGCCGCAAGGAGAAGAAAGCCACTTTGTGAAATTTTGGTGAAAAAATGTTGAAAAGCACTGTTCCTGAGTGCCTTGGCAACAACAGCCACCGGACTTATCAGCCCTTCGAGAGTGTTTTCCAGATGTTTAATAGGCGCCATGCGCTGCTTCCTGTAAGGGTGCCCTGACTTCCCTGACTTCTTTGTATGGTAGTTTCACAGAACAACTATCCGCAATATTTCACTACCCTGTCGAAAAGAAGCTTCTCTCCTGAGTGTCCCTCTTTCTGTTCATCTGGATACCCTACGGCAATAATTGCCTCAACCTCTATGCCTTCTTCCAGGCCAAGGGCATCCGAAACATACGATGATGCTGTTGCACCACTCTCGTGCTGGCGGAGGCGAATCTGAATCCAGCAGCTCCCCAGCCCCGCATCAGCGGCAGCCAGGTGGATAAGAAGCGCTGCGATGGAACAGTCTTCCACCCAGACATCACATTTCTGCGGATCGGCGCACACCACAATGGCCAACGGCGCATTTTTCAGAAAACCGGCACCGTGAGGTTTGGCCCGGGACAGTACTTCAAGCATTTTGGGGTCGTCGACCACAACAAATTGCCACGGGTTCAGACTCCTCGAAGAAGGTGAGCGCAATGCCGCTTCCACAAGATACTCCACCTTCTCCTGCTCGACACTTCTGCTCTGAAAGCGTCTGATCGATCTTCTCTTCCGCAACAGCTCTAGAAACATACTCACTCCATGGATTGAAAGAATAACTCTCTGGCGCCTGGATCAGTGCAGCCGCAGCTTCTCACTCTGCCACAACTCTGCCACAACTCTCCCCTAACCGTATTATTTCATAAACAGTGTCTCACTTTCTGTGGAGAAGATACTCTCGTATTTTCCCATCCTCTTCAATAATATGATTGAGTAACCAGTTTTTAATCATATCCAGGACTTCACTGTTCAAAACAACAACACCTTCACTGTGATCACGAAAAACACGATACAAGCGGTTACGGAAATCTTTATGCATCCGCCAGTGTCGGCCTGTCTCAGGATAATCGATGCTGCGCATAAACTCTTCTTCAAAATGGAAATGATAGTCAACGTAGTCGGACATCCTCCGCAAAGCTTCGCCTCTGGCCTTGCTCAGATCGCCCTGACGACCGCTTCTCATGGTTTCCTCAAGCCGATTGTAAAAATCTATCCATTCTTTGTGCTGCTCATCAAGTTGTTCATTTCCTGTACTATAGGACTCCTTCCACTGAAGTTTCACAACATACCTCCATTTATCGCAGACAATACTAAATACAACCCGCCACAGGTATCTTGAGGCAACAGAAAAGTGTGCTGCAGTTGGTCCATTTTCCTGCAAGATTTCTCCTGCAGCCGGGAACGCTTACGGAAAAGGTATTTATGTGTTCCTCTGGATATATCAGTGCTTCAGATTATCGAATTTTTCCCGCCATTTGTCAAAAGAAAAGGACAGAATCTCCGATCTGCCGGAATACCCACAAACCCCTCTCCACGGCAGTATGCCCGGAAAGCGCAGACAGCACTCGCCAGGCATATTGACATCAACAGCAAATCACTGCTCCCGGACCGCTTTCCCTGTCAATAAAAAGGGTTGGGAATATATTTTTCCCCATCAAAGCTGGTAAAAAATATATTGGGAGGCTTGGGAAGACCCGCTATTTTCCAGGCCTTCATGGGGTCGAGGAATTCTTTTGTTACACAGTCTTTTGCTTTGTTGCCTGATTTTCGGCATATATTGCCGAGGATTGGAAATGATTCATGTTCGGCATAATACCGCCGCATGGATTTAACAATTTCAAGTTTCTCTTCATTGAGGTTCTCAATACCTTCATTTTCTGCCAGTATTCTGGCAACATCTTCATTCCAGTTCTGCGAATGATGGAGATAACCTTCCTCGTCAACTACTATTTTTTTTGTACCTGATCCTAAAATTGCCATGGCAAACCTCCTGATACCAGATGGAGAACCCTCTCTATTGGCAATCCCCTCGAACAGGAAACTGCTGGAACATCTTCCCGGATGAATGAGCACCCTGAAAGTTCTCCATCACTACTTATTATTTTCAGCTTTGCTCTACTCATAAAGAAACAGAGCCGTAAATATACAATAGGAAATTCGAGACAACAATCAAGGACGGAAGGCAGGGAAAGCGTCTCCTATTGCTGCATTCCCTTTTCTTTATGAGGGTTAACCGGTCGCCGGACAATTTTTTCAGCAGCGGTCATCTGCAATGGATCAATCAATCGGGAATATGGCGACCTGTTAATCAGATCCCAATCGTACTTTTCGGCCGAAACGAACCTCTCCACCTGCATGAGTGTTACATGGAGATGAGCCACCATTCTGTTTTTTCTTCCCGTCGTGTCGGCAATACTTCCTATACTATCCCCTGGGTGAAGGTACTGCCCGGCTGCAATGGAATTATGTGGGGCAATGTGGGCGTAAACGGAGAGGAAGCGCAGCTCATCTTCATATTCATGGTCGAGAAAAAGCGAATACCCCAGAAAATCTCTGCAGATCGCCACAACCCTGCCGGAAGCCATAACCGTTAAGTTGCTCGTCAAAGGGAGGGTTCTCTCTTCTCCTGCGGCATCACGATAATAGCATATATCTATGCCTTCATGGGCTGTAGGCCGCATGCCCGAGTCAGGCCACCATTTCTCCCTGCTGCCGAATTCCATTCCGGGATAGAGAATATACTCCTTTGCTCCCTGCAGGTTTGGGTTGCACAGTTCCAGATAATGAAAATATTGAAAAGGCGTATCCATCTCTTTTCCCACTATGATAACGTTGACAATCTCGTAAAAAGTCATTGAAGGCACCGGGATGGGCTCTGAAAAAAGCTTGATATACTAGGCGTAGTATCTGAAACGACGTAGATCGAGCTTTTTACGAGTCCATCAGCGTTGACTGCTTTCACCATACTACCTGATTCAAGCTGATGAAACAATCAACGGGCTGCAGGATTCAGTTTTTTTCTCAACCCAAATCTCTCTTTGGACGAAAAGAAGCACAACACCTCAGCCGTGATTACTGTAGAATAAATTCATAAATCGTCCTGATTCCCCCAGAAACTCAGCATCGTGTTTTTAAGGGTAATCAGGTAAATCTTTTTAAGTTTCATTTTCCTGTTAAGCAGGTTTGAAGGAGAATCACATGACAGAGCTGCAAATCTCACTGCAACAGTTCGGCAAGATTATCGTATATGATGAAAATTCCGCAAGTCACACTCTCTCGGCGCTCTGGCAGCAGCACAATGCAGCGCTCTTCTTCGTACGCCATTTCGGCTGAGTCCTCTGTCGTCAGCAGGTGGCTGATCTGGAGCAGCAACGGCAGCGTTTCGTCGAAGAAAATGCTGAACTTGCCGTCATCGGCTCGGGGGCAGTTTCTCACCTGAAATCCTTCCGTGGGGTTACCGGGTATAAAGGGAAATTATTCAGCGATCCGT
Organism: Desulfopila sp.; assembly: GCA_036350815.1. Classification (GTDB taxonomy): domain Bacteria; phylum Desulfobacterota; class Desulfobulbia; order Desulfobulbales; family Desulfocapsaceae; genus Desulfopila_A. The sequence goes on along the minus strand of JAZBNU010000004.1, from coordinate 1,025 downwards.
CCCGAGAAACTTTCCGGATTCTCGGGCTCACAAGCGGTGTGAGCGGACTTATTGGACGCAAATCCATTAGCCGGGCTTTCTCTGCCCTGCGCCGCGGCATCCTGCCGGGTTCTCTTCAGGGAAGTGCTCTCCAGCTTGGTGGTGCCATCGTCGTCAGCCCCCAGGAATCAATCCTCTACTCCTACAGGAGCAGTGAAGCAGGAGACGACCCGCCTGTTGAAGAAATACTGAAAGCTGTTTCCTTATCAGAAAAAGCCGAAAGTTGAGGCTGACATTTTCACCAGATGGATTCACCCGGAGAGTGCATGAAACCAGCAATTCATATTATTTTTACCGATCTTGACGGAACCCTGTTGAACTCTTCAAGAAAGATCAGTGCTGTAAACAGCTTGTTGCTGGAAGAACTACACCGAGAGAAGGTGATCAGAGTCATTGCCACAGGCAGGTCACTTTTTTCTTTCAACAGGCTCTTTTCAGGTCGCGAAGTTCCTGCCGATTATCTGATTTTCTCTTCGGGCGCGGGGATAATTGATCTGGCAGGAGGAGCTCTGCTCCACAAGACAGATATGATGCAGCATGATATTCACTCTATCTCAAACCACCTGCAGAAACAAAAAATCGATTTCATGGTGCATCATAGCGTACCGGACAACCATTACTTCACCTACTGGGGAGACCGGCAGACCAACAGTGACTTTGCCCGCCGGATAACACTCTACGAGGGGTATGGAAAAAAATTCAGCACCACAGAACATCTTCCAGACAGGGCTGCTCAGATCATTGCTGTCCTGCAGCAGGATCCTGCCCATTTTAACCGCATCAGAAATGGACTGGAGCAGTATCAGATAACACGGACGACATCCCCTCTTGACGGTAAATCCATCTGGATGGAAATTTTTCCCCCTGGTGTCAGCAAAGGAGAGGCTGCAGCCTGGCTCTGTAATCATCTCGACATCAGTACTTCGGCTTCTCTCGGCATCGGCAATGACTACAACGACATTACTCTCCTGCAGCAAACCAGGTAC
>JAZBNU010000003.1:0-5372 GCA_036350815.1 Desulfopila sp. | reverse complement strand
GCGGATACATGCCATATCAAGGAGCGGGCGGAAACGACGATCCCGTATCCCATGCGGGCAATGCGCAAACACCATTCAACATCGTCATAATGGATAAAATAATCTTCCCATAACCCTGCTTTCCTTGCAACGGAGGCTCTAATAACAAGAGAGGCCGCGGCGACATATTCAACATCCATCCAGGATCTATCTTGCCGCAGCAACTCGCTGAGATCGATCTTCTCCTGCTGCATCTCTTGAACAGATTTCCCCTTAAGTTCCTCAACATCTTCCAGATGCAGGTTATGCAGCAGCCTGCCCCGCTCCAGATCAACACCGGACCCCATTTCGTTAATCCGCCATGGACGATCGAGCTGCATCATTGTTGACCCCGCCACGGCAATATCCGGTTCTCTTTCTAAAATGGTAACCAGTTCAAGCAGAGCATCAGGATGGACCAATACGTCATTATCAAGCAGCCAGAGATAGTCATATCTTCCGTCGGGTTGATCAAAGGCATAGGAAAGCCCGGTATTGAAACCACCGGTACCGCCAAGGTTTTCCGAGTTCACGATCAGCTTGACACGAGGAAAATCTCTTCTGATCAAGGCGACGGTATCATCAGTGCTGGCATTATCCACAACCACTATATCCGTCTTCTCTTCGGCGTAATGAAGCCTGCCCAGTGATCCAAGAAGATCAATGATATACTTTTGCTTATTCCATGTAACTATTATTATCAGAACTTTTGGGTATTGCGTCATGTCCGTCCAAGAAGATGATGGAATATACTGTTCTGCCTCCAGAAAGGTCGTGTGACAGAGCGGATTTCTCGTGACAGGATGGATTTTTTAACTGGCTCGGCATAAGCATCACGCAGCGCCTTGTAGAAACTGGGCAACTGCCGTAAATATAGCGCACGGCCGAAACCTATCAGAATACGGGACATCAGCATATATGCTGCCAGCGGCTGAGGATAGTACTTTTTAATCAGCCAGATTGTATTTCTTGTGGGATAATAGACACAACGCCACCCTGGGCGTGTGCTGGGCACACCTCGGTGGATAACCCGACACAAAGGATGATAAACTATTTCAAAGCCCTCTTGCCGCACCTTGAAACTCACATCTATCTCATTCTGATAGATGAAAAAATTCCCCGGATACCATTCTATTCGCTCAAACAACTCACGCCGTATGGCAAAGCCGCAGCCAATGAAAAAAGGAGAGACGCCAATTTGGCGATCGTGAGGTAAATGCCACTTCCATTGCGGATTCCCCTCCGGTGTTTCTATGTGGCATGCCACTACGCCTATTTCAGGATTATCTCGTAATGTTGTAATGAGCAGGTCGAGGGTTTCACTGTCCGCTGGACAGGAATCATCATCGAGCACAAGGATAAATTCTCCGGCCGCTTTCTCAAACCCTACATTATAGCCGGCAATACCGTCATTGGTTGAAAGAAGGATTTCCTGGACCCCTTCTTGACTCCGCAAAAACTCAGCCGTCCCATCCTTGGAGTTATTATCCACGGCAATAATCTCAATATCGGCCCTATCCGCACACATTTCCAACAATTTTTCTATGGTATAACGGCTCTCATACAGACGGTTGAAGTTAAGTGTTACAATACTGAGCCTATACTTTGCCGGAACTGCCATGGTCACGAGATCAGGAAAATTTACTGGAATAAATATCAAGAGCCCTGGCGACGATATCATCCATGTCATAATAGCGATATTCAGCAAGACGGCCAATCAGAGTAATATTCGAATACTTAGAAGCAAAGTCCTGGTATTGTTGATAGCAACGGGTGTTTTGATCGGTGAAAACAGGATAGGACGGCGTGTCTTCCTCTCCTTTGCTACCTTTATAATCACGGGGGAACTCGCGAAGAATCGTAGTCTGCTTGAGCTTTCTCGGATGAATATGCTTAAACTCAGTAATTCTGGTGAAATCGAAGTTGTTGGGATAGTTCACCACTGCAGCATCTTGATAGTACTCTCTTTCTAGAGTTTCAAATATAAAATCCAGCGAGCGGTAAGGCAGACGGCCAAAGCGATATCCGAAAAGTTCGTCTATCATACCGGTAAAAACGAACTCTCCGGAAAAAGGGACCCCAAAAAGCGATATCCGACCACTGGCAGGATCAACGTCGACCACATCTTTATAGTCGGTATTCAACAACAGATGTATTCCGGGATGATTGAGAATATTCTCAAACATTGAGGTGTATCCATCTTTTGGTACCGCCTGATAAACATCCTGAAAATAGCGATTGTCCCGGGAAATATGGACCGGAACTCGTCCTGTGACTTCAGCTGAGATATCTTCCGGAGCACACCCCCATTGCTTAGCCGTATAATTTACAAAAATCTTAGTGTAGATGAAATCAGCTAATTCTTTCAGTTCCGGATCATTAACCTTTTTCAACTCAAGAATAGGAACTTTGACGCCAAAGCCAAAATTGTCAATCAATTTTGACTCCAGCGAAGATGCCATGCTGCACGGAAAAAGCATCTCCAGTGAATTCAAATTGAATGGAAGAGGAATCATTTTTCCATCAATCGCTGCCAGGACATGATGCTGATATTCCTGCCATTGGGTAAACTGTTCCAGGTAACTATATACTTCTTTATTTGAAGTATGAAACAGATGCGGCCCATACTTATGGACCAGAACCCCATTCCTGTTAATCCAATCATAACAGTTTCCAGCTATATGCCTGCGCTTCTCAACGAGAAGAACCTTTTTATTCTTCCTGGAGGCGAACTGCCTCGCCAGTACCGAACCGGCAAACCCGGCCCCGACAATCACAACATCAAACATCCAGGCACTCCATTGGTTTTACTGTTACTGAAAAACTTCCAACATTCCGGCAATACTCCCTTGACACTTTTCTTTCATGTCCCCATAGGATATCTTCATGGATTCGCAAAAAATGATAAAGAGCGCCAAACCCTGATAATTTGCCGCATATTATTCGATATATCTTTTAATGCAAGGAGATAATCTGCTGTCTCCCATTCGCGAAAACGATATCCGAGCTATATGTAATTTATTATCGAAATGCGCCACAGGATTCACAGTGATGAATGATCGTTATGCCGAAAAGAAAAGTCGAGAAGCGAATTTTAAATGATAAACTAGAAATTATGCTGGAAAAACATTAGAAAAACTCCTAGTATGCTGTGTTTCAGGGAGAAGAAGAGATGTAACCCATTTTTTTCAGGCACAAATATGCCGTTTCTTAAATACCTTAATCAATCCTGCTCCAGCAAATGCAACAATCCATCTTCCCATTCCTTCATGAAATAAATGCGATACTCCAGTGAACCAACCAGCTCCGTCTATTCTCTTATATTCACGCTTGCAAGATATAATTCTTCTTTTTTGACAACTAAAAATAAAGGCTGATATATAGCATGGAAAGTCTATTGGAAAAAACCGCGATAACTGAAAAAACCCAAGAAAGCAGACATACTATAGAGCAAGTCTCTCATAACAGCTGCTGCGGTTGCGGTGCCTGTTTCAACGTGTGTCCCCACAATGCCATAGCAATGAAAAATGATCGGGACGGCTTTCTTTTTCCACAAGTTGATAAGAATAACTGTATCAGCTGCGGTTCCTGCTACCAGACCTGTCCTGTTCTCGATCCAGTTTCAAGTAATGCAGTAGATCCATCATGCTACGCCGTCTGGGCAGAGGATGATATCCGCCAGAAGAGTTCATCCGGCGGTGCATTCAGTCTGCTGGCGGAATATGTTCTCGAAAGGGATGGTGTGGTCTGCGGTGCCGCCTTCGACGAGAACTGGCAGGTACAGCATGTGATCATAGACAATCAACACGATCTCGAGATACTGCGTGGTTCTAAATATGTACAGAGTGACACTTCTGATATCTATAAAAAAATTAGAAAAATTCTTCAAACTGGGAAGTTGGTTCTTTTTTCAGGATGTCCGTGCCAGGTCGCTGGATTGCAGAAATTTTTACGGGGTAAATATTCGAGGAGCTGTATAACAGTTGATATTTTCTGTCATTCAATAGCCTCACCAGGCATATGGCAAAAATATTTATCAGATCGATTTCACGTTGAAAATATCGATACTATCAACTTTCGCGATAAAGATATAACCGGCTGGTCGTGCAGAAAATGCACAGTTTCCATCAATGGGAAAAAACTATCAAGCGAAGAATATGTCCGAGGTTTTCATAGGGGCCTTTATGCCCGTACCTGTTGTGAAAACTGTAAATTTTCTTCCCTCCCCCGGTTTGGTGATTTCACTCTTGGTGACTGGTGGGGTATCAATGCTTTTAATCCTGAATTTAACGATGACAAAGGCACTTCCCTTCTTCTTGTCAATAATGAAAGTCGCCAGGATATTGTCCAGGAAATTAAACAGAAAGCTCTTCTCTTTAAAGAAGTTCCTCTCAAATATATAGGTAAAAACGGACACATATATGGCTCTTTACAGTTGCCCCCCAAACGTCCGGTATTTTTTGACATGCTCCGGCGAGGTGTGCCCTTCACCAAAGCACTTACTGCGGTATTGGATGAACAGTATGATTTTGGGGTGATCGGGTTCTGGTATGGCATGAACTACGGTTCCATGCTGACCTCGCTTGCCCTGTATAAAACCCTGTTAAACCTTGGTCATACAGCAGTTTTGATAAACAAACCCCATGATTTATGGGGGCCCCGCTACAGCAACACTATATCTATGCCGAATCGCTTTTTCAGGTCAAACTGTCTTGTAAGTGATCGCGACAGTAATTTTTATAAACTCAATGACAACTGTGCTGCGTTCATAGTCGGTTCGGATACCGTCTGGAATCCGGTACTAGTCAATAAACATCTACCTTTTTTCTTTTTGGATTTTGCAGCAGAGGAGAAAAACAAGATTAGCTATGCCAGCTCCTTCGGCCGCAATCATTACAAAGTAGACGATCCTCTGCTCAGGCAATATTCCCGATATTCATGCAGGAGGCTGGACCATATATCAGTTCGTGAAGATATCGGCCTGGATATACTTAAAGATGAATTTGGCAAAAATGGGACACGTGTGCTTGATCCAGTTTTTCTTATAGAAGCAGAAGAGTATAGAGCACTGACCGAAGCGGGACCGGATATGAAGGAGAAGGATAAGTTTATATTCTCCTATATATTAGGCGCAGATAGGGAAAAAATTACGGCATATCGAAGAATTCTAGATTCTCTTAAGCTTCCAGCGGTCAATTTTCCCAACCCCAATATGCTTCCTGAAGCAAGAAAAACTCACCCCCTTGAAATCATCAAAGATGATTCTCTGGAAAACTGGCTTTATGGTATCGACAATGCACACCTTGTTGTTGCCGACTCCTTTCATGCAGTCTGTTTTTCTCTTATTCTGCGTT
>JAZBNU010000002.1:0-12963 GCA_036350815.1 Desulfopila sp. | reverse complement strand
TTCAGCGGACGGATCTGCCATGGTCTGCTGATAGCCGGACTTATAACCGAAATAGGGGGACAGCTAGGCTGGCTTGCTTCAGGAATGCAGTTTGCCTTCAAAAAGCCAGTCTATTGCGGAGATACCATACGATGTGATTTTACCATCACCAGTATTGCTGAAAATAACCGTGCAGAGGCAAAAGCAGTGTTCACAAATCAGCAGAACACAGTCGTCTTGGAGGCAGCTTTATCCGGTTTCCTTCCTGGAGAAAAAGAAAGAATGGTCATGGCGAAGATGGTTGCCGAAGGTGACCCAAGCAACCCTATTGGCCGCTGGAGAAAATAATCCCTGCCCTCTTGCAAAAGACAGCATCTTTAAAAAACTGTTTCTTTCTCTATAAACAGAAACATCACCATTACAACCCACAGAAAAGTACATCTATCCCCTTAACTTCACTGACGTTCGCCACGCCCGCATCTGGCGGGAAAGGCCGTCCCCGATCAATAAGGCAAGGGCACACCAGATTATAGCAAACCCGATCATCCTCTCTTTTGGAAAAGCTTCGCCATAGAGAAATATGCCTACAAGCAGATTGATTGTCGGTGCCAGGTATTGCAGTAAGCCCACCAGGTAGAGTGGAATTTTCTGGGCCGCATAACAGAAGCACAGCAATGGTGCCGTGGTTACCAGGCCGGTCCCAGCCAACAGCAGAGTTTGTGCCGGAGAGCCGGCCAGAAATGCTCCCGTTCCACTTCCCTCCCAGAAAAGGATGACTCCTAGCGCAGGAAGAAAAAGCATGCTTGTCTCCAGACAGAGCCCCTCGAGTGCCGGTACCGTAGTAATTTTATGCAGCAGACCGTAGCAGGCAAAGGTACAAGCCAGAGACACGGCAATCCAGGGAAATTCTCCATAGTTCCACGTCAGGTAGGAAACACCGGCAAAAGCAAGAACAACAGAAAACCACTGCCATGGTCTGATTCTTTCTTTGAGAAAAACTACCCCGAAACAGACAGAAACCAAAGGATTGATAAAATACCCGAGACTGGCTTCGATGATATGGCCGCTGTTGACCGCCCAGATATAAATAAGCCAGTTAACGGACAGAATAATTGCGGTGAGAAGAAAATAGAGAAACTGCTTTTTCTCCTTTATCAGATGCCCAAAACCGCCGGTTTTCCCAAGAACGGCAAGCAGACATGCCGTCACCACCAGTGACCAGGCCATACGGTGGCACAGAATTTCATAGGCCGGCACACTGCCTAGCATTTTCCAATATATCGGCAAAAGCCCCCACATCACAAAGGAGGATGTTGCTGCTGCAATTCCTGAATTAAATCTCATCGCCTGGCCTTGATCGAGAAGTATCATCCTCACCAGCAGTAAAAAACCGGCAAGGTGTTGCTTCTGCCATGAAAATAGTTCGCACCTCAGGACAATCTCAAAGAGACAGGCAGAGTAAACATGCCTATATTGTTCCGTATGAAAAAAGTACTCAAGATCCTTGCCGCTTCCTCGGAGGAACACAGCAATTTTTCTGCAAAACAAGAGTATAGAGGAGCTTGCAATGAATATGATACATCACAACAATACAGGCAAACCGAATCGCCTTATTGAAGAAAAAAGCCCCTATTTACTGCAGCACTCTCACAATCCGGTAAAGTGGTACAGTTGGAGCAAGGAGGCTTTTGCAACTGCCTCCCGTGAAGATAAACCTGTCTTTCTTTCCATAGGTTACTCCACCTGCCACTGGTGCCATGTCATGGCACGGGAATCGTTTGAAGATCCGGCAATTGCCGATATCCTCAACAAACATTTCATATCCATTAAAGTTGACCGGGAAGAACGACCGGATATAGATCAGATATACATGGCGGCTACCCAGGCGGTTACCGGGGCAGGCGGTTGGCCGATGTCCGTTTTTCTTCTGCCCGACAAAAGACCATTTTATGCCGGAACCTATTTCCCACCGGAACCGCACCTCAACCATCCCGGTTTTGCCGAGCTGCTCACCGCTCTGGCTCATGCGTGGACAACACAAAAAAGATCTCTTGAGGCTACCGCAGAAAAACTCACTGAACATCTTCGGGACAGTTTAAAAACAGGCTCCCATGAGCGGCTTGATGAGAACTGGTCAACCCAGGCATTTGCTGCCCTGAACCAGAATTACGATACCAGTTATCATGGCTTTGGAACAAGGAATAAATTTCCCAGACCTTCCTGTTTCAGTTTCCTGCTTGCATACGGTAAACGAACAGGCAACAGGATGGCCTTTGAAATAACACGAAAAACCCTCGAAGCTATTGCCCTTGGAGGAATACACGACCATATTGGCGGTGGTTTTCACCGCTACAGTGTCGACAGGCAATGGCGTGTTCCCCACTTTGAAAAAATGCTCTGCGATCAAGCGCAACTGGCTGTATCGTATCTGCAGATGTACCAGCAGACGGATGATCCGTTTTTCGCCGATGTTGCCGAAAAAACCATCCGCTATGTTCTACGTGATCTTCAACATCCCGATGGTGTTTTCTTCTCGGCTGAAGATGCAGACAGTATCAATCCTTACAACGAAGACACTGCCGGAGAAGGCGCTTTTTACCTGTGGACTGAAAACGAAATTCGTCAGATCCTTGATGAAACTGATGGCCGGATATTCAATTCCTGCTATGGAGTTCGTCCACGAGGCAATGTCCCCAATGACCTGGCAGGAGAATTCGGTGATGGAAACATCCTCTTTCTCGAAAAAAATCTCACAGAAATGGCGGACACTTTTGGAAAAAGCGAAAAAGAACTGAAACTCTTTCTTAAGGAGGCCGCAAAAAAGCTGCGAGTGCAAAGAGACAGGCGGACGAGACCTCACCGAGACGAAAAAATACTGACAGCCTGGAATGGACTGATGCTCTCTGCTCTAGCACAGGCCGGTCGTATCCTCAACGCACCGGAATATCTCGACGAGGCTGGACGGGTAGTTCAATTTTTCTCAAAAAACATGGGAAAAGACGGCCGATTGCAACGTTGCTGGTACGACGGCAAAGGTCATTTTGACGGTGTGCTGCAAGATTATACTTTTCTCATCCAGGGATTACTGGATCTCTATGCCGCAACCTATAAAGAAGAGTATCTCCAGAAGGCCGTTGAACTTTCCGACAAACAAATTGAGATTTTTGCCGACCCAGCTGGAGGTTTTTATGACAGTGCTCCCACCAACGACCTTATCATACGCATGAAAGAAACATACGACGGTGCTGAACCCTCTGGAAACTCGGTTGCCGCTCTCAACTTTCTCCGCCTTGGCCGAATGCTGAACAGAGCGAAATGGCTCAGCATTGCAGAAAAAACCATAAAAACATTCGATAGAATTCTCAATAGCAACAGTTCTGCTTTGCCTCTTATGCTTACTGCTCTTGAACTCTCTTTTCAGGCGCCCAAGAAAGACCGAACCAGCAGGGAAACATCAGCAAAACACAAGGCTTTCGGGAATACGTGACCATGTCAAAAGAGAAGACCGCTGGAAAGCCAGTAATAGAGAATATATGCCCCGGCAAAAATAATTAACACAGCAGATACTTTCTCAACATATGGGAGAAGTTTTCGCAGAGCACCGACTACTACTCCTTCCTTCACAAAAGCCATACCAAGGGTCAAGGTGAGGAGGACTGCTCCCATTCCAAGAATATAGCTGAAAAACTGCCACAGCCCCTCAACAAAATTGCCGCTGGCAAAAGAACTGCCCATAACCGCAATAAATATCGGCAAGGTGCAACTGAGTGATGTTGCACCAAAAGCAACGCCAAACAGAAAAAAACCTTTCAAACTCAGCTGTCGTGGATCTCCTATCCGGTTAGCAAGGCGCAGCATAAAATTGAAAGAGAGGTGTCTCCCTAAGAGAATCGCTCCCCCCAAAAGCAAGAGGACCGCACCGACAAACATGGCAATCCATGGCATGATGGCGCTCAAAACTGCCCCGCCAGCCGATACCATCAGTCCCACAAGACCAAAAAGCAGGCCAAAGCCGCTGGTGACCACCACAGCGACCCATACCGCCTTCGCAAATCGCACAATAATCGAGCTGTTTTTATACTCTTCCCCATCTACTCCAATATAGAGGGAGAGATACACCGGTAACATAGCGAAACCGCAAGGATTAACCGCTGAAACCATACCTGCTCCAAAGGCATATCCCAGAGGAAGATACGCCGCCATCTGACTAAGCCACTGACTCACCAGAGCTTGAATTTCCATAAATAGCACCTTCGAACGTCTGACCTTTAAACTGAATTTCGCAATACAATAGCCCCATTGATAAAAAAATCAATCTGCACGGAGAACAAACACAGAATCTCACAATGGGTCAGGCTCACGCTCGCGTTATTTTTTTATACAACAGCAGTTGACACAACTGTATCACCTCGCAAAAAAAATGCGGTTGCAAACTGCCGATGATGCAATATAGTTGCTGGTATACTGAATGCAATAAAGTTGCATTGGTCTGTCTCTGAACACAGCACTTCAATTTCAAAAGGATACATATATGAAAATAATGACGTCTTCTCTTTTTGCTGTTCTTGTCGTCTTCTTTAGTTTTGGAAGAGTAAATGCCGTTGAGAAGCCAACGGTTTTTGTAAGCATTCTGCCGCAAAAATATTTTGTCGAGCAGGTTGCTCGAGATATTGTCAATGTAGAAGTGATGGTGCAGCCGGGTGCGAGTCCGGCTACATATGAACCAAAGGCATCACAGATGAAGAAGCTGGCCGGCAGTCTGGCCTATTATGCCATCGGAGTACCATTCGAAAACGCCTGGCTTGATAAAATAGCCTCCATCAATCCTGAAATGAAAGTCATCCACACCGACAGAGGGATTGCCAAACTGGAGATGAAGGAACATCGTCATGAGGAAAAACAGCATGATGACCACAACCATAAGCACGAAGAAGACCATGATGCCCACCTCGACAAAGGCACTCACCACCAGCACGACGGACTCGATCCGCATATCTGGCTGGCGCCCTCTCTGGTAAAACAGCAGGCCGATGTGATTGCCGAGACTCTTATCGATTTTCTGCCGGAACACGCCTCCCTGTTAGAGAAAAACCTCAAAATCTTCAAGAAAAAAATCGATGATCTGGACAACGAACTTCACCTGATCTTGAAGGATATGACCGGAATGAAGTTTATGGTTTTTCATCCCTCCTGGGGCTATTTTGCCAATGAATATGGTCTTGAGCAGGTTGCCATTGAGATTGAAGGCAAAGACCCAAAACCCGCTCAACTCGCTAGCCTGATTAAAAGCGCTCAAGATCAGGACATTCACGTTATCTTCGTCCAACCTCAGTTTTCCCAGAAAAGCGCTCAGGTCATTGCCAGAGAAATCAAGGGCGAAGTAATTACGATCGACCCATTGGCGGAGGATTGGTCTACAAATATGCGCGTTGTTGCAGAAAAATTCAAAAGAGCCCTCCGATAGAAGTGAATCAGCAGGAAAGTTATATGGAAAGAAGGTACCTGCTATAATCTTCTCTGCCCATTTTTGATTTTCCTGATTACCCCTGAAACTCAGCATCGTAGTTTTAAGGGGGGCAGGGTCGCTCTTTTCTCGGGTGTCTGCAGCCAGGACGGCTGCAGTCAAGCCCTCATGGATGGGTTTACGGCGACCCGTGAAAAGAGTGATCCTGCCCCATAAGGTTTGCTGATCTTTAGGGGTAATCAGATTGATTTTTATTTCTTTTTCGCAGGATTTGGTGAAGGTATGAAGAGCGTCATGATCCACGATATACAAAAAAAATATTTTGACCTGCCGTTGTACAGATATCACCTTACTTTTGACGACGGCCTTTTCTCTCAATACTACTATTATCCATTGCTGCAGGTCCACCAGAAAGAGTTACTCTACTTCATCCCTTCTTCATTCATACGTCCGGGTGAAGGCAGAGATATGTTTGCGGGAAAACATATCGAGTATCTCAAATCAAAAAAATATATGCATAAGGCCTTGATTCAAAGGAAATTTGAGGCGTTTATGCGTTTAGAAGAGCTGCAGGATCTGGCAAAAGCGGACAATGTGCGCCTCGGTGTGCATAGCCACTTTCACGATGTTATCTTAACCCGCAGTCACCCAAAAAAGCGAAAACCCTTGAGCAAATGGAAGCTCGACCATATAGGGTACCCGTTAGATACACCAGCGGACGCGTTCAGCATTCGCTCCAGACTCGCCTTTCAAGGCTATTATCTGCATCATGGCAGACCTGTTCGCCGTACGCGCGACCAGTGGCTTGATTATATCAAATATGATACAGAGTCGGCGCTGCAGTGGTTTGCAGCCAATCTTGGTCTTATTCCTGATGCCTATTGTTTTCCTTTCAATGAGCACAATCAAATGCTTATCGACATTTTGAAACGATTTGGCTTCCGCGATTTCTACAGTGCCAGGCAGATCCCGCCCTGCTGTGACATTCACACGCGAGTTGATATTGATGCGATAGCTCTCAACTGCCCAAAAGATATCAGGCAAAAGCAGCATCCCCATCACAGTAATTCAGGATAATTTTTTCCTTGTTCTGCAGCAGAGCGCTGTCTTGATTTCCGGCATGAAAGAGATAGAGGCGCTCCTGCTCTTTAATTAAATGGGTGGGGACAATTTCTGGATCTAGATAGCGGCTAAGTTCTTCACCATATTCAACTCGATCGGCAAGATACATCTCGGCACAGCGAAGGGCAACGACCACCGCAAAAACGACATTCTCAGAGCTCTTAAAATCATAATCGAGAAGTTTCACCACTTTTCTCTTTTTGTGACTGAGAATGGAAACTACGACAAAGCCAAGGATCATACCGGAGCGTTTGCCATATATTTGGAAGGCCCTGTAGGTGAAGAGTTTCCTGGTGGTTGAGAAATAATACCCTTCCTTGCTCTCGGCTCCATACTCCGAGGTCAGCCAGGGATACTCCAGCATCCAGTTAATAACCTCCACAGACCTGTAAAACCTAGGAAACTCAGAAAAACCTGCTTTTCTCCCAGGCCAGTCGTTTATCCGGGCAACCTCTTTTGCTACCAGCTGCTGCGCCTGTAGAGCCGGAGAGAGCAGCAGAGAAGAATACAAAGCCTTTTTACGGACGGTATACAGCGAGCTGTTGAGAATCGAATCTCCCTCCGCCGCAGAAGACACATCTCTTTGGGACTGAGTTTTTGCGAGCTTATCGACCCTGAGCTGCCGGTATCTCAGATAACCTAAGGTATCAAGCCCAATACTGTGATAGGTATTTTCCGCTTTTTCATTCATTCGACTGGCGACAAAGTCGACATTGAGCCCTGAAATTGTCATGATAAGGAGTTTCCCTATACCACGGCCACGCAAATCAGGAGCAACAAAGATGGTTGACCCCCAGTAAACCTTCACACTTCTGCCATTGCAGAGAAAGATGCCGGGAAGCAAACCATGATACCCAACGCATCGTGAGCCGGAAAAAGCCGTAACCAGAACGATATCATCATCATTGGCGCAGGGGTTGCTCAACTGCGCTCTCACCCGTGCAGAAGAAATCGGAATTACCTGGCCGTTAGCCGGACTGGTAAGGCAGTTTTCATAAAACTTCTGCAGTTCTTTTACTGATACTGTCTTTATTTCTATATTTTCAGGGGGATCGGATACTGAATTCTCCATAAAAAGAAATCCCTTTAAAATTTCTGTCCTTACCCTGCAAACCTCGATAGCCTCTCTTCTTTCACACTCTTTTTCCAGATTGTTTTCTATCCTGTCACGGATCAGGACAAAAAAAATGACCGCGGTCGACTTTTTTCCTTGCACTCTGCAAAAAGAGAGTTATAAATCTCGACTGCATTCGACTTTCTACCAACAGGAAACATGATGACAATAACACGCGAAGAAAAAAAAAGAAAAACCAAAAGAGCGATCATCAAGGCTGCGATCCATCTGTTTGCCGAAAAAGGTTTTGATAAAACCTCGATCGAAGAGCTGGCTCGAGCAGCAGGCATTGGGAAAGGAACCATCTATACCTATTTTCAGAACAAGGCAGAGATATTTTACGCTTTCTGTGAGGATCAGCTGGAATTTGTTCGTAACGAACTTGCCGAAAAAACCGATCCCGGTGCATCTGTGATAGATCAGTCCATGACTGTCTTTATGGGTGACTTTATCCATGTAACCCGAAACAGTGAATTCGGCCGATTTTTTATGCAGCAGGTTCTCTTTCCTGAAGAGCGGGATAAAAACAACTTTGCTGAAGTTGATAACAAATGGCTCGAACTTCTCTTAAGCATTTACCAGCGGGCTCAGGAACGGAATGAATTGCGCAAAGATATAGATCCCCTCTATCTGGCCGGCCACTTTTATGCTTTGTATATTCTGGTAGTGTCCTCCTGGTACTCGGGAAGAATAGAAAGAGAAGAGGTCGAGCCGGCCATGCGGCTCCTCTTCGAACAGGCAGTTGAAGGTTTAGCCCCTTCTGCCGCATTACAAACAGTGTAAATAATGGTGAGACCTATGGATCCACAAGACATACAGCCAACGACTCGCAGAGCGAAAACCGTATTTTATATCTGGAGCACGCTTCCACGCCTCATCCTGCTTGCCATGATCGTCCTCATCGTGGTTCTTGCAATGGGAATAATGAAAAAACACGATTCCATTGCAGCGGATAAGGCGGCCGGCGTCATCATAGAGCGTCCTCCCGTAAATGCAGTCGTGTACCCGCTAACCCCATCAACAGTCAGGGATAAGATTAATCTCCCCGGCAGTATCGAGCCATGGAACAGCCTTGAGCTGACCGCCAAGATCAGCGGTGCAATTGTCGAAGTTCCAGCAAAAGAGGGAGATGAAGTAAAAGCAGGTGATATACTGGCCCGCATAGAGGAAGATGACTACCGTATAGCGCTCCAGCGTGCCGAGGCGCGATACAGACTGGCGAAAGCTAACTTTGAACGTGACAAAGCTGTTTTCTCCAAAGGCGTCATTCCCGTAGCCGAGCTTGAAGCAAAAGAAACGAACCTGCTTACCGCCAGAGCAGACCTGGACAATGCCAGGCTGCAGTTGAACCGCTGTACGATCAAGGCCCCAATCGACGGCGTTGTAAGAAGACTTGACGTTAAGGTTGGTCTGTTTCTCTCCGTTGCCGATCCAGTCGGGCAGCTCCTCCAAATCGACAAGGTCAAAGCTGTTGTGGGAATACCGGAATCCGATATCGCAGCAGTCCGGAAAATTGACACAATAGATGTGTCTCTGCAAGCTCTAAACGATATGGTTGTCACCGGAAGCAAGCATTTTCTCTCACCTGCACCTGATACCACGGCACGGCTCTATAAAATGGAACTGCAGCTCGACAACGAATCCCGCTCCATTCTTCCAGGGATGTTTGTCCGTGCCGAAATCGTTAAAAGATCCGTTGCTAACGCCATTGCCATACCATTCTATAGTGTTATCTCCAGAAATGATGAGCAGTTTGTCTTCGTGGAAGAAGATGGAGTAGCTCACAAACGCCCTGTAAAACTAGGAATCATGGAAAACTGGATGGTAGAAGTAACGAGCGGCCTCAGCCCCCGGGACAACCTCGTCATCGAAGGGCATCGTGATATGGAAGAAGGACGGGAAATCAACGTTGTCAAAATCCTTTCAACTCTGGATGAGTATAGATTATGATTGTCTCCGATACCGCTGTCAAAAAAAGTACAACCGTTGTTGTGCTCACGCTCCTTCTTATTGTCTTCGGGGTCTACAGCTACCTGGAACTGCCCCGGGAAAGCGATCCGGACATTACCATCCCCAATGTTTTTGTCTCCACTAACTATCGCGGCGTTTCTCCCACGGACATGGAGACTGCGGTCACCATTGAGATTGAAAAAAAGCTCAAAGGACTGGACGGCCTCAAGAAAATCCAGTCGGTCAGTTCCGAGGGCTCCTCTTCAATTAATATTGAATTCGTTACCGGAACGGACATCGATAAAGCACTGCAGGACGTCAAGGACAAGGTGGATGAAGCCATGGGTGAGCTTCCATCTGATCTCGACGAAGACCCGTCGGTGTTCGAGGTGAATTTTTCGCAGATGCCTATTGTGGTCTTCTCCATCTCTGGAACTTGCGGCCTGCCCTGCCTGAAAGATATTGCCGATGACCTCGAGGATGACATCGAGGCCATCACCGGAGTTCTGGAAGCAGAAGTAACAGGCGGACTGGAAAGAGAGATCAGGGTCGAAGTCTTTCCCGAAAAGCTGGCCTACTACGGTCTCACCATCGGTAATTTCCAGGAGGCGGTCAGAAGCGAGAACCAGAACACCTCCGGCGGTAATATCCAACTCGGGCAGGGCCGTTACCAGCTTCGCGTACCTGGCGAATTCAAAACACCCGAAGAAATTTATGGCCTTGTCCTTGCAACGCATAACGGAGAGCCAGTCTACCTCAAGGACGTGGCCACAGTGGTGGATGGCTTTAAAGAAGAGAACAGCCGCTCTCGTCTCGATGGTCGCTCTGCCGTCAATATCACGGTAAAAAAACGCTCTGGAGAGAACATAATTGCCATCAGCGAGCAGATCGACGCTATTGTGGCAGAACGACAGCCCACCTGGCCTTCCGGAACCGAAATCACCAAGGTTATGGACAAGTCCCGCGACATCGAACTGATGGTAGCGGACCTGGAGAACAATATTCTCTCGGGTCTCGCTCTGGTGCTGATTGTCATCTTTTTTGCCATGGGCATCCGCAACGCCCTGCTCGTCAGCATGGCAATACCATTGTCCATGCTGCTCTCCTTTACCATCCTGCAGATTATGGGTGTTACTCTTAATATGGTTGTGCTCTTCAGCCTTACCCTTGCTCTGGGCATGCTGGTGGATAACGCGATTGTTATTATTGAAAATATCTATCGTTTCATGGAACAAGGGGCCGGACGCGTTGAAGCGGCCATGAAGGCTACCGCAGAAGTAGCCTACCCGGTCATCGGTTCCACGGTGACAACCCTGGCGGCATTCTCTCCGATGCTGTTCTGGTCGGGTATTATGGGCGAGTTCATGGGCTTTCTCCCCCTGACGCTGATTGTAACCCTGTCATCGAGCCTTTTTGTCGCCATGGTGATTAATCCAGCCCTGGCATCGCTGTTCATGAAAGTTAAGTCCACAACAGGCCAACCTCAACGAAGCCTCGAGGACATTTCACGGGCTGTTGAGCAGCCCATTGCCATTAAGGGCTTTCTCTTGAAGAATTACACCAGACTACTCTCCAGCGCCCTCAATATGCCCATCACGGTGATAGCGACAGCCTTCTGCGTACTGATCCTGCTGTTCCAGAGCTGGCTGCTTGTTATCGGCCTGGAAAAGCCGGTGGAATTTTTCCCGGATACCGACCCCAAAGGAATGTATCTCAACATGGACATCCCCGAAGGAGCTGATCTTGACTACATCGATACCATCATACAGCGGATAGAGCGTGTCCTTGCGGGATACGAGAGCAGCAGAACTGATCTCAGCACACTGGAGGTACTGGCCGGCAAAAAACACACCAAGGCAACAGGAGAAGAGTTTTACGGCCCCAGTGACATGCCCAATATTAAAAATATCTATACAAAAGGAGTTCTTTCCTCCGGAGGAGGATCGGTCTTTGATGCCAACACCCCAAACCATGTCGGGGTTCGCTTTGTGGAGATGAACGAACGGCAGCGCAACAGCCATGAGACCGTTGATGAAATCCGGGAGCGGGTCAAGGATATACCGGGAGCCAAGATTACTCTTGCCATGGAAGCAGAAGGTCCTCCCACCGGCGCCCCCATCAACATCGAAATCGCAGGGGACAATTTCACGGTGCTCGGTGAAATCGCCAAGGGCATCAAAGACATTCTTGACAAAGTTCCCCATGTCAAAGATGTTCGAGACAATTACGTTGAAGGCATCCCCTCAGTGCAAGTGAATGTAGACAGACAGAAAGCCGCCCTCTTCGGGCTCTCCACCGATGGTATTGGTTTCGCCCTGAAAAGTGCCTATAACGGCCTGGAAGTTTCTTCGTATAGAGAAGGAAGCGACGATTACGATATCACTGTCCAGCTCAGAGAAAAGGACCGCAACGTCGTTGATGTCCTTCATGAGCTGATGCTGCCCACACCATCAGGAGAACTGGTACCGCTCTCAACGATAGCCACAGTCAGCTTCACCGGCTCTCTAGGGGACATTAACAGGATTAATAATGAACGGGTTGTAACGGTCAAGGCCAATGTCGATGAAACCAAGATACCCGGTCCGGTAGCCCGCGAACAGGCAGCGGAACTCCTTAAAGACCTCGGCCTTCCCCCTGGATACAAACTCACCTTTACCGGTGAGCATGAGTTTCAGAAAGAGTCGGAAGAGTTTCTCAGTAAAGCCTTTGCCGTGGCACTGCTGTTGATCTTTCTTGTTCTGGTCAGCATGTTCAACTCGATAACCCAGCCTTTCATCATCATGACTTCGGTGATCCTTTCTTTAGGTGGCGCATTCCTCGGCCTGACTCTCTTTCGTTCCCCATTTGGGATTATCATGACGGGTGTGGGAGTGATTTCATTGGCCGGGGTGGTAGTCAACAACGCCATTGTCCTAATAGATTATACCAACAAACTGCGAGAGCGCGGTTTTGCCCTGCGCGATGCCGTTATCTCCGCCGGAGCAACCCGATTGCGCCCTGTTCTTTTGACAGCCATTACAACCATACTGGGACTTATTCCCATGGTAAGCGGTGTTTCTTTTGACTTTCATATAATGGCTATCTCCTGGGTGAGTGAATCGAGCCAGTGGTGGAGATCCATGGCGGTGGTGGTTATCTTTGGTCTGATGGTGGCAACTTTTTTGACCCTTGTTGTCGTTCCAACTCTCTATTTCCTCCTGGAACGTTTCTCGGATATCAGCAGCAGCTTCCTCAGGCGAATCAAAGATATTTACTGGAAGCCTTATCCAATTTTGGCCGGGGAGAAGCAGCAGACAGAGAGAAAATAGCAATTGAGAAAGCGAAAGAGGATGTG
>JAZBNU010000001.1:0-25572 GCA_036350815.1 Desulfopila sp. | reverse complement strand
TGTTGGGGGTAGTCGGGTAAATAGATAAGAGTTGAGGAGTATGCGTAATCAGAAATCGTTTTGATTTCGACAGAACATACATTAAGATGATGGCTCCCGACTGAGCCTCAGGTCTTAACATCCATAATCTGATTTATGCCTCTATATATCCTGAAAAGAATACTCTTGATGATTCCGACCCTTCTGGGGGTCATGGTAATCACATTTACGGTTACCCAGTTTGTTCCTGGTGGACCCGTTGAAAAACTTATTGCCGAGATGGAGGGGCTTGGCAAGAGCGGCGAAATCGGAGCCGGGACCAGTTCTCTTTACAGGGCTGCCTCCGGGCTCAATGCTGAACGGATAGAGAAACTCAAGGAGTTTTATGGCTTTGACAAACCTCCTCTACAAAGATTTTTCTCCATGATAAAACGGTATCTGGTTTTTGATTTCGGTTCTTCCTATTATTACCAGAAAACAGTGGTTGAGCTTGTCGTTTCCAAGCTTCCGGTATCCATGTCTCTTGGCTTATGGAGTTTTATCATTGTCTACGGCGTCTGTATTCCTCTGGGTATTGCCAAAGCGGTGCGTCACGGCTCTTCTTTTGATATCTTCAGCAGTACAGTGATTCTGGTAGGTTATGCCATCCCTGGTTTTGTTCTGGGCATTGCCCTTCTTGTACTGTTTGGCGGCGGCAGCTTCTGGAATATATTTCCATTGCGGGGCCTGGTCTCGGACAACTGGCATGATTTGCCCTTTTTTTCTAAAATTCTTGACTACTTATGGCATATGGTGCTGCCGATAATTTCCAGTGCGGTGGGGAGTCTGGCGGTTATGACCATGCTGACAAAAAATTCTTTTCTCGAAGAGATAGGAAAACAGTATGTGATGACGGCACGGGCAAAGGGACTGCACGAAAAGAAAGTTTTATACAAGCATGTTTTCCGTAATGCCATCATCCCTATAATAACTGGGTTTCCCGGATATTTCCTTGCCGCTTTCTTTACCGGCAGCCTGCTTATAGAGACCATATTCTCACTTGATGGAATGGGACTGCTTGCTTACGAAGCCGTTATGAATCGTGACTACCCCATTGTTTTGGGAACGCTCTATTTCTTCACCATCCTCGGGCTGGTTGCCCGTCTGCTGTCCGATGTGAGCTATGTGTTAGTGGATCCGCGGATCGGTTTTGATAAGCTTGACTGATACTACTATGAGATCCGATACTGCAATCCCCCATGAAGCAAGCCTTGCCAGGCGACGATGGCGTCGCTTTCAGAAAAACAAACGGGGGTATTACAGTTGTATAATTTTCAGCATACTCCTGGTGTTAAGCCTCTTTGCCGAGTGCATAAGCAATGATAAGCCGTTTGTGGTCAGATATCAGGGAGAATACTTTTTTCCCATAGTGAAAATGTATCCGGAAACCACCTTTGGAGGCGACTTTGAAACCGAAACGGACTATCTTGATCCGTACTTCCGGGAATTATTGTCTCATCCCGGAGATTTTTTCTGGTTTCCACCGAACAGATACAGCTATGATACTATTAATTTTACAGTAGACGGTCCCGTACCTTCGCCGCCCAGCAGAGAGAATTTTCTGGGTACCGACGACAGGGGCAGAGATGTGTTGGCACGTCTTATATACGGGTTCCGACTTAGCGTTTTGTTTGGTCTGGCTCTGACGGCAATAGGAACTTTGGTCGGTATCGCGGCTGGGGCTGTGCAGGGTTTCGTAGGCGGTCGTACCGATCTTTTTGCACAGAGATTTATTGAGATCTGGAGTTCAATGCCGGAGCTCTATCTTCTTATCATCTTTTCTTCTGTCTTTTCCCCCTCCATCCTGCTCCTTCTCGCACTCCTGTCTCTGTTCAGCTGGATGGGCCTTTCCGACTATGTCCGGGCGGAGTTCCTCCGGGGCCGTAATTTGGAGTATGTTACCGCAGCTCGGGCACTTGGAGTGGGAAATCTGACCATTATGATCAGGCATCTTCTCCCCAATGCCATGACCCCGGTTATCACCTTTCTTCCCTTCAGGATGTCGGCTGCCGTTTTGGCACTGACCAGTCTCGATTTTCTTGGCTTGGGGGTTCCCCCGGCGACACCGAGCCTGGGAGAACTGCTTGCCCAGGGAAAGGGGAATATTGACGCATGGTGGCTTTCACTTTCGAGCTTTTCGGTGCTGGTCGGTATGCTGGTACTCCTTATTTTCATAGGAGATGCCCTGCGGGATACCTTTGATCCAAGAAGAAAGTGATGAGATATCTTGTGAAAATATAAGGTTGTCTCCTTTTGCTCTGTGATTACACTGTAAAACTGGAAGGGTATGCTGCGAAATGGTATGTATGTGTCTTTTTTTCGGGATAGAAACGTCTTTTTACTTTTCGTATAGAGGTAAAAGAGGAAAAATTTTATAATTATCCACGTTGACACTTTGATGGATTGTCTATATGTTTGCTCTTCATCAACCTTTTCTTCACTGGCTGGATCCTTCATGGCAGACTGACCAAAAAGTAAAGTAATGAGAAGGCAATACAGAGCGATGCTTTAATTGGAAATGTATAGAGAGTATGCAAAATAACCCCGTTACAAAGCTCGGCAACAATGGTTTGTATGTCCTGGAGGATCTCGGCAGAATGGGTATTTTTCTGCTGCAGGCAATCAGAGGGATTTTCAAAACCCCGTTCCGATTTCGCGAGTGCCTCAAGCAGATTCATTTTATCGGTGCGGGTTCTCTCGCCGTTATCTTTTTTACAGCAATCTCAACCGGTATGGTCCTGGGGCTGCAGGGGTACTATTCACTGAGCAAGTTTGGTGCTGAGGGCATGCTTGGTTCGGCTGTTTCTCTGACGCTCATCATGGAGCTTGGTCCGGTTTTAACCGCCTTGATGGTTGCAGGCCGCGCCGGTTCTGCCATGTGCGCTGAGCTGGGGATTATGAGGATTTCAGAACAGATTGACGCCCTTGACTGTATGGCTATTGATCCTTTTCGATATATGATAAGTCCGAAGTTTGTCGCCGCGCTGCTTTCTGTCCCTCTTTTGACTGCGGTTTTTGATGTTGTCGGCATTGCGGGTGGATATATTGCCGGTGTGCACCTCATGGGAGTTAATCCGGGAAGTTATATTGACGGCATGCAGAGCAGTGTCACCAATCATGATATTCGGCTTGGTTTCATTAAGTCTATAGTTTTTGCGCTTCTTGTTGTCTGGATCAGTACCGGTCGAGGGTATTTTGTCCGGCAGATCCGGGGAGCTGGCTTTGGTGCGGAAAGTGTCAGCAAAGTAACAACTCAGGCTGTTGTGTTGTCGTCGATTTCCGTGCTGGTTTTTGACTATTTGCTGACCGCGGTGCTGTTATGATGGACGTAGCTATTGCATTTAAGAATGTGACAAAATCGTTTGTTCAGGCAAACGGCAGCAGGAATGTTGTGCTGGATGGTGTTGATTTTAAGATTCTGTCCGGCAGGACAACCGTTATAGCCGGGGGAAGCGGGCAGGGCAAGAGCGTCACTCTCAAGCTGATTCTGGGTTTGATGCAGCCTGATAGTGGAGAAATATATGTCCATGATAAAAACATTGTCGGTATAGGCGGCGGAGCCCTTGAGAGGCTGCGCAGTAAATTCGGTGTGCTTTTTCAAGGATCTGCCCTGTTCGATTCCATGACCGTTTTTGATAATGTCGCGCTGCCGCTGCGCGAGAGAACCGACCTGGGTGAAGAGGAGATACGGAAGAAGGTACAGAAAACGCTGGAAGAGCTGGAGCTCGGCGGAACTGATGACCGCTATCCGGCGCAGCTCAGTGGTGGTATGCGCAAAAGAGTAGGACTGGCCAGGGCCCTGCAGCTCGATCCGGAAATCATGCTTTTTGACGAACCGACAACCGGGCTTGACCCTGTCATGACACAGGATATCTACCAGCTTTTCGCCGCGACGCAGAAGCAGGTAGGCTTTACTTCCGTGATTGTCAGCCACGACATTCCCAGAGTACTCAACCTTGCTGATCAGGTGATACTCTTAAATGACGGGAAAATAGATGTTTTCAATAGTCCCGAGGAAATCCAGTGGTCCGACAAAGAGCACATTCGTCATTTTGTTAAAACAACAATGGGACAGATATACCAGAGTCGTTTGGTGGAGATATGAAAAAATCAAGTATAGAAATGGTTGTTGGTCTCTTTATGATCGCCGGGTTCCTCGCCTTTGCCTATCTTGCCTTCAATCTTGGTGAGATTTCATTGTTCAGCGGCAGCAGAACGTACATTATCAAGGCAGAATTCGACAACGTTGCCGGGGTAAAGAAAGGAGGAACCGTACAGATAGCCGGAGTGGTAGTCGGTGAAGTTGAAAATATCGCTTTGAGTGATCAGTATGCCAGCCTTTCCCTACGGATAAATAAAGACATAAAGGTTCCCGTCGATTCGATGGCTTCAGTAAAATCTCAGGGTATTATAGGCGATAAGTATATTCAGTTGACGCTCGGTGGAGAAGAAGATGTGCTGACGGAGGGGGATGTCATCTTTGACACGGAATCTTCAGTGGATATTGAGTCGTTGATTAGCAAGTTTGCTTTTGGCAGTGCCGAGTAGGGAGCTGTTTGCCTGCTCCATCCTGCATGATTGAAAGAGAGATGGATACATGCGGCGTAACTTTTTGACACAAGGGGCGAGGAGGTTCTCTTGATGCGGCAGAGCATATACACACTTGTGGTCCTCATCTTGATTCTCTGTTTTTCAGCGGGGCAAGGATGGTCAGATGACACTGCTGAGACTTCCTCAGAAGCTCCAGTGGATGTCCTTCAGGATGATTTCCTGAGTGATGATTATCTCGACTTCGAAGATGACATGTACGGAGTCGATGATATCTATGACCCACTGGAACCATTGAACAGGGTCTTCTTTGAGTTCAACGACAGGATGTACTTCTGGGTATGGAAGCCGGTAAAAATAGGATACTCCTATATAATCCCTGCTGAGCTTCGTGAATGTCTGGGGAATTTTTTCAATAATCTTTCAGCACCGATCCGCCTGGTCAACAATCTTCTTCAGGGCAGGTTTGAGGATGCCGGTGTTGTTGTTCTACGCTTTTTCATAAACTCAACTGTCGGTGTCTATGGTCTGGCTGATGTTGCTCTGCAGGAGTTTAATCTGGAGCCAAGGCTGGCGGACTTTGGACAGACTCTCGGTGTCTATGGCCTGGGAGAGGGGGTCTATGTCTGCTGGCCGATACTTGGTCCTTCGAACCTGCGCCATTCCACCGGGCTTATAGGTGATGCAATGTTAAGCCCCCTCAGTTATACGAACATGACAGTTGACCAGGGTGCATTATATTATGCTGTAAATAACATCAATTTCTTGTCTCTCAGCCCAGATGTTTATGAGGAAATGAAGAAATTTTCTTTGGATCCCTATATTGCCACCCGCCAGTCCTTTTATGACTTCAGAAGAAATATTGTGAAAATGGCGGCCGAAGGAGAGACGGATTTTTAGATTTCTAACGGCAGCACGCACAGGGACGGAAAAGTCTTTCATATCTTGTGGTAGATAATCTTTATTCTTTTTCTAGGATCAAATTATGAAAAAAAATATACAAATAGCTTATATCGCATTGTTTTTTCTCTCTTTAATGATTTCTCCAGTGAGCGCTACAACGGGTCCTCAGGAGCAGTTGCGGCCTACTCTTTCAAGATTGGTGGAAATCCTTGGTGACGCTGATCTTAAGGGTGATGAAAACAAGAAGGAACGACGGAATATTATTATGACGACTATCTCGGAACGGTTTGATTTTGGGGAAATGTCCAAAAGAGTACTGGGAGCAACCTGGAGAGATATCAACGAGGAGCAGAGAAAAAACTTTACAATCCAAATGACAAAGTTGCTCGAAAATAACTACATTGGACAACTCGAAAACTATTCCGGAGAGACTATTGAATATGTAGGTGAGCGTGTCAAGGAAGATAGAGCGCAGGTTTCAACGCTCATAGAGAATAATAATGTCAAATATCCGGTCCATTATATTATGACTGAAAAAGACGGCAAGTGGATGGTATATGATATCAACATAGAGGGTGTCAGCTTGATTCGCAACTATAGAGCCGAATTCAGTTCAATACTGCGAACGGAAAAGTTTGACGGTCTCATGGAAATCCTCAAAGAGAAAAACCAGTCTTTCGAATAGATTTCAGCAATGGGAAATGGAATGATCTTGGCAAAACTGACGGAAACAGAGCAGGAAATCATTTCTTCCTATCTGGAGGAGATACAGGTTTCTCAAGGGGAGAAACTCTTCTCTCCGCAGGATAAAGCTGAGGGTGTTTTTTTCATTAAAAGCGGCCGGCTCGGAGTTCAGACGCCCACCGGCTTTGCTGATAAGTGTCAGGTTGTGGCGCTTCTTGATGCCGGGGCACCGGTTGGGGAAAAGGGACTGGTTCGAGATGATTTGCGGAATGTTACCGTCGCCGCAATAGAAGACTCTGTCCTCTATTATCTCAGCAGGGATGATTTTGGCAGAATTGAAGAAGATGAGCCCACTCTTGCGATAAAAATTCTGAAACTTCTTCTCAGTACAGCATCCCTCAGACTGCAGGCCAGTTCCCAGAGGCTGGCACATGTCTTATAGAAACTGACCAGTCGCTTCCTGACTTTCTCTTTCCTCACCAACATTGATCAACGCTGTTGGGCTTTGCTCAGTAGCAGCCTGCAGTCCGCTAAAGGAAGAAATGTCGGTGAGGTTGAGGGGCTGCAGCAAATACAGACCTCGTGCACAACAGACGGCCTGCTGCGGCAATGCTGGAGGTTAGGGTGGAGTGAAACGAAGCCCAACACAGATGATGGCAGAGTAGTGTAGCAAGGGTGTCGGCCGCAATTCTCGTTGTGTTGGAATATCGCTGTTGGACAGTGCCGCATTTTGTGCCCCATCGGGCTTGTGCTGCTTTGATTTTGGTGACAGAACTCCCTGATGATTTGGGGTGGAATTGACCCTGATATGCTGTAAATTTCATGTTTACGTTGTTTTTTTTATGGTTATTTTGATGAGAATTGATTATTCTTTCTTATTTCGTCTTTCTACTTTGAAGCAATTATCGACCTGAGGCTTACGGTGAAAGTTCCATTGAGTACAATAACGAGAGGAGGAATCAGAAAAATCGTTATGGATACCGGTTGGGCTTCTCCCACCGGGCTGGTTTTTGCCGGAGAACCGAAGGCCGAAATCGTTCTTCACCGCATAGATGATGAAACAGCGGCCCTGCAGGGCCATCTGCAGGCGACGGTCGTTTCCGCCTGCGCCCGCTGCGGCGACACAATGGAATGTGTTGTAGACGAAACATTCACCTACACATTCAAAGCAGATGAAGCAAGTGACCATCTGCCTGAAGAGTTTGAATGCAGTGATGAAGATTGCGAAATAGTTTATTTAGAGGAACCGATAATCGATATAGATGATGTGCTGGCCGAGCAGCTTATATTGTCCGTGCCGGAAAAGATGCTCTGTGATGAACGGTGCAGAGGATTGTGTCCTCACTGCGGCGCTTCTCTCAATTATGAGAAATGCAGCTGCACTGGAGATCATTCCGATTCACCCTTTGCCGTTTTACAACAACTTAAAAAATAGCAGTTACTTCTGCCTGAAGATACCTTGGAGGAAATCATGGCATTACCAAAAAGAAGACATTCCCATTCACGTACCAGAAAAAGACGTTCCCATGACGCTCTGAAAGCCCCAGGCCTCTCTCTGTGTGCAGGGTGCGGTGAGCCCAAAGAGCCACACCGGCTTTGTGGCAGTTGCGGAACCTATAAGGGGCGCACTGTGTATCACATGGCCTCAGATGTCGAGTAGGAGTGTAGCACGTGCATATCGCCCTGGATGCCATGGGAGGGGATTTTGGCCCAGAAGAGTTAATTACCGGGGCATCGCTTGCCGCTAAACAGGCTGGTATCAAAATCACCCTGGTCGGTGATGCTGATCTGCTCAAGACACATGTAGAGAGACTCAAAGGGGGGATGCTTGGCGTCTCGTCAATTGAGATAATGCATGCATCTGAAGTGATCGGCATGGATGAGTATCCGGTGGATGCTATTCGCCGCAAAAAAGACTCCTCTATCATGGTGGCCTTTGAACTTGCCCGACAGAAACATGTCGATGGTGTTGTAAGTGCAGGGAATTCCGGTGCGACACTGGCAGCTGCTCTACGCAAACTGGGTAGAGTAAAAAATGTTGTCAGGCCGGGTATTGCCTCAATGTTTCCCACTCTTAAAAAGCCTGTAGTAATAATGGACATCGGCGCCAACGTGGATTGCCGTCCTCTGCATCTTTTCCAGTTTGCAGTGATGGCGAGCGCCTTTGCCTCACTTTATGATGTTCAGCGTCCTCGCGTCGGTATCCTTTCTATTGGTGAGGAGACAGGCAAAGGGAACAGTCTTGTGCGCGTTACCTATGACCTGCTGGAGAAGAGCTCGCTTAACTTTATCGGTAATGTAGAAGGACGAGACGTCTATAAGGGGGATGTTGACGTCATCGTCTGCGATGGTTTTGTCGGCAACAATATTCTCAAAGTAAGCGAAGGGCTGGCTGAGGCAATCATGGAAATGCTGAAAAGC
This sequence comes from Desulfopila sp., assembly GCA_036350815.1. Lineage (GTDB taxonomy): Bacteria > Desulfobacterota > Desulfobulbia > Desulfobulbales > Desulfocapsaceae > Desulfopila_A. The sequence continues at coordinate 16,998 of JAZBNU010000001.1, read as the reverse complement.
GAGATTGTCAAGTCACCTCTTGCCAAGCTCGGATACTATCTTGCTAAGCCCGCGTTTAAGCGTTTTCAGAAGCGTGTCGATTATTCTGAGTATGGTGGTGCTCCTCTTCTCGGAATCAATGGAACCGGCATAGTCTGCCACGGCAAGTCTAACGCTCAAGCCATAAAAAATGCAATTTTGGAAGCTGTAAAAATGGTTGAAAACAACGTAAAAGATAAGATATTGCAAGATATAGAAAAAATGCAGTCAGGTTTGGTGGAAATATAATGGGCTGTATTATTCTCGGTACCGGATCAGCCCTCCCGCGAAAAATAGTTACCAACAAAGAACTGGAAAAACTTGTCGACACCAGTGATGAATGGATCAGAACACGCACTGGAATAGAGCAGCGTCATATCAGCGGACCTGGTGAGTATACCCACATCCTTGCCGCATCAGCGGCGCAAAAAGCGCTCGACATGGCGGGAATCACCGCTGCCGAAATCGATCTCATTATTGTGGCCACCATCAGTTCGCATATGCTGATGCCTTCCTCTGCCTGTTTTGTGCAGAGAGAACTGGGCGCGCACAAGGCTTTTGCTTTTGATCTCAATGCAGCATGTTCCGGGTTTTTGTATGGTCTGGATCTTGCTGACAAATATATTCAGGCGGATAGAGAGAAAAAAATACTTGTTATTGGCGCGGAAACCTTATCGAGCCGGCTGAACTGGCAGGACAGAAATACCTGCATTCTTTTTGGGGACGGCGCCGGTGCGGCTGTTGTTGGGGCCTGTGATGATGAGCAGCGCGGAATTCTGGGTGCTGATCATTATTCCGACGGCAACCTCTGGAACCTTCTCTATATGCATACCGCAGAGAGCTGCAATCCAGATATTACAGTGGAAAACTGGTGCGGCTCCCATATCGTCATGGAGGGGAGAGAAGTTTTCAAACATGCCGTCAAAGCAATGGAGGACGCAGTACGCGGACTTTTAGGAAGGACCGGTGTAAACACGGCAGATTTAAAGCTGGTTATTCCGCACCAGGCAAATGTCAGAATCCTCAATAAGCTGGTGGAGAGGCTTGAATTACCATCAGAGAAGGTATTTATCAATGCCCCTCGTTACGGTAATACATCAGCAGCTTCGATACCAATAGCGCTTGATGAGGCTAATCGTGATGAAAGGATTGAGAAGAACGATTTGATCCTTTTCTGCTCATTTGGTGGTGGATTTACTTGGGGTGCTTCCCTGTTAAAGTGGTAGATAGGAGAACGAGATGGACTATTTTTTGTCTGAAGAACAGCAGATGATCGTAGATATCGCCCGGCAGATTACAGACGAGCGAATAATACCGATTCGTGCGGAGCTTGATGAAAAGCATGAATTCCCAAGACAGATACTCAATGAAATGGCTCAGGCGGATCTGTTTGGCGTGCCCATCCCTGAAGAATACGGTGGTTTTGGCGGAGGATGTTTTGATATAGTTCTGGCACTTGAACAATTGGGCAGAGGGTGTATAGGGGTAGGAACTGCTTTTGCCGCGAGTTCCCTTGGAATCTATCCGATTTTGTTTTCAGGATCCGACGAACAGAAAGAAAAATATCTCCCGGATATTGCAACAGGGAAAAAGTTTGCCGCATTTGGCCTGACCGAAGCCAATGCCGGATCAGATGCATCCGGGATTAATACCACCGCTGTACTTGACGGTGATCACTGGGTCCTTAACGGTACCAAGCAATGGATCACCAACGGTGGAGAGGCGCAGGTGTATACCGTGGTTGCCATCACCGATAGAAAGAAAGGTGCCCGTGGAGCGTCGATGTTTGTGGTAGAAGAAGGTGACCCGGGTTTCAGTTGCGGTCCTAAAGAAAAGAAAATGGGGATCAGAGCTTCTTCCACCACAGAACTGATCTTCAAAGACTGCCGCATCCCGGCGGACAGAATAATAGGACGTCAGGGAACAGGGTTCATAACTGTGATGAAAACCCTTGACGCCTCACGGCCAGGTATAGCGGCACTCGGTATTGGTCTCAGCCAGGGTGCTCTGGATGAGGCTGCTTCCTATGCCAAGCAGCGGGTGCAGTTCGGCAAACCCATTATTGCCTTCCAGGCAGTACAGCACATGCTGGCTGATATGGCCATTAATATTGAAGCTGCCCGTGCTTTGACCTATTGTGTTGCAAAACATATAGATGCCCATCCGAAAAATATTTCCAAAATTTCCTCCATGAGCAAGGTGTTTGCTACGGATATGGCCATGAAAGTCACTACCGATGCCGTACAGGTAATGGGCGGGTATGGATATATGTCTGAGTATCCGGTCGAAAAGATGATGAGGGATGCCAAAATTCTGCAGATCTATGAAGGAACCAATCAGATCCAGCGAAATGTTATTGGGCAGGAACTGAACAAAGAATACGCGTAGCAGCGGCAAGGATCTACATCTCACCATCTTTTGTTGCGGTATGATGAGGTAGATCTTCTGCGTATCTATATACTACAGAAATTCGGCATAATCTCGCGGCTCAATATGATGCTTTGCACTGCCGGACTTTTTTCTACTTCAGAACAGGTTATACATGAAAATCATCGTTTGTGTTAAGCAGGTCCCGGATGCAAAAGATGTCCGTCTCGACCCGAAGACCAACACGTTGGCTAGAGAAGGGGTGCAGTCAATTATGAACCCCTACGATCAGCACGCACTGGAAGAGGCGGTACGGCTTAAAGAGAAACATGGCGGGGAGGTCACGGTTGTGACCATGGGGCCCCCACAGGCAGAGGAGATTCTGCGACTCGCTCTATCCTGCGGTGCAGACAAGGCCGTTCTTGTGTCTGATCGGGCCTTTGCCGGTGCTGATACCTGGGCGACGTCCTACACTCTTGCCAAAGCCATCACCTCGTTGGGGGCTTTTGATCTTGTTCTCTGCGGCAAACAGGCTATCGACGGAGACACGGCTCAGGTAGGGCCGGGACTGGCCATGAGACTTGATATTCCTTACGTTACCTGTGTACAGAAAATTGCATTTTCCGATGAGGAAAAAATAACGGCACAACGGATGATGGATGATGGTTATGATGTTGTGGAAATTCAATATCCTGTACTGCTAACCGTTGTGAAAGATATCAATGAACCACGGGTACCTTCCCTCAAGGGCAAGATGAAGGCCAAAAAGGCTACAATTACAACTCTTGGGGCAGCAGATATCGGCGCTGAGGCCGATTCCATTGGTCTACCGGGTTCTCCGACCCAGGTCGTCAAGGTTTTTCCACCTCAGCCCCGTGGAGAAAGAGCGGTATTTTCCGGTTCACTTGATGAACAGATTGAACAACTGGTCGAAAAGCTCAAACCCTATTTATAATCCCTTTGAGATAGAGCATGTTAAAAATTACAAAAGAACTTTGCATAGGCTGCGGTATTTGCGAAGACCAGTGTGCTTTTGGGGCCATTGAAGTTGTCGATGGTGTCGCGGTTGTCGGCGAAAACTGCACATTGTGCGGTGCCTGCGTCGAAGCGTGTGAACCTCAGGCGCTCATTATGGATCTTGCCGGAGCACAGGCTAAAACAAACCTTGCTGATTGGTCCGGAGTCTGGGTCTTTTGCGAGTTCCGCAAATCTGCCCTTGCTCCTGTTTCCCTTGAGCTTCTAGGTATAGGCAGAAAACTTGCTGATATGCGGGGAGTCAAGCTCAGTGGCGTACTTGTCGGACATAATCTGCAGGATACCGCTGAACAGCTTGTCGGATATGGTGCGGATATAGTCTACACCGTCGATCACCCTGACTATGAGCATTTTACTGAAGACAGATTCGAGAAAATCGTCACCAGGCTGATCAGGGAGCATCGTCCGGAAATCGTCCTGGCAGGTGCAACTGCCATAGGACGTTCGTTCATCCCCGGTGTTGCCACAAGTCTGGATGCCGGATTGACGGCTGACTGTACCCATCTGGAGATACGTAAGGAAGATGGAGCATTGCTGCAGACCAGGCCGGCTTTCGGCGGAAATATCATGGCAACCATAGAGTGCCCGCGTTCCCGGCCGCAAATGGCGACGGTACGCTCCAAAGTTATGAAGGCACTGGCGTTCGATTCGAAACGAACAGGTGAGATCGTCGAAGTCAGCCCTCAGCCCGAAGAATTGCAAAGCCGGGTCACTTTTGTGGAATCTGTTGTCGCCTCCCAGGGAAATGTTAATATCCAGGAATCCGACATATTGATTTCCGGCGGCCGGGGCCTTGAGAGTGAAAAAGGATTTGAATTAATCCGTCAACTGGCTGAAGCTTTGAATGCCGATGTAGCCGCTTCTCGTGCTGTCGTTGATGCTGGGTGGATTCCTTATCCACACCAGGTTGGCCAGACCGGGAAAACAGTTGCACCTAAGCTTTATGTCGCCTGCGGTATTTCAGGAGCGGTTCAGCACGTCGCCGGCATGCAGTCTGCAGAAGCGATCGTTGCGATTAACCGGGATAAAAATGCCCCGATTTTCGATGTCGCCGACTTTGGCATCGTCGGTGACTTGTATGAAATTATACCTAAGCTCATCGCTAAAATAGAGGAGCAGCGGAACTCATGAATCTCACAGGAAAAACAGCATTGGTAACAGGTGGAAGCAGAGGGATAGGCAGGGCGGTTTGTGTCCGTCTGGCACAATTGGGCGCCAAGGTCTATATCAATTATGTCAGCCAGCCGGAAGCAGCCCTGTTAACCAAAGAAATGGTTGAAAAGGCAGGTGGTGTCGGAGAAATTATCAAGTTTGACATCGCCGGCGGTCAGGAGGTACAGGACAGCATCAAACAGATTATTGCTGATGCGGGGTCTCTGGATATTCTGGTGAATAATGCAGGCATTACTCGCGACGGTCTCATAGCCAGGATGAAAGAATCGGACTGGGATGAGGTTTTGGGTACCAACCTGAAAGGAGCATTTCTCTGTTCCAAGGCGGCATCGAGAGCAATGATGAAAAAGCGCTGGGGACGTATAATCAACATAACTTCGGTGATTGGATTCAGTGGAAACGGAGGCCACTCCAACTATGCCGCAGCCAAGGCAGGACTGGTGGGGCTGGCCAAGTCGCTGGCCAGAGAGTATGCCACACGTGGAATTACCGTCAACTGCGTTGCTCCTGGGTATATAGAGACAGATATGACCAACAGCCTTGGTGACGAGGTTAAGGAAAAGGTGCAAAGCGAAATTCCCATGGGGAGCCTGGGCACGGTGGAGGACATAGCTGCCGCTGTCGTATTTCTCGCAGGTGATGACGCCCGGTATATAACCGGACAGACTATTCACGTTAATGGCGGTCTCTACATGTAATTGGTTTTGTTCCCGCGAATGCGCTTCCTGTCGGGACCGCAACGGGAGAATATCAATTAGCCTTCATACATGCGAGGCATAGTAATTTCGCTTGCCATAGTTAAAGTATATGTATTACTCTATTGTGTTTGAAAATAATTTATAGTTGCTGTTTTTCTGCGGACAGATGGTGTTTTCATCGAGTAAGGTATTGTTTGCAGATGGTTTTATGTTTTACCCGTACGGTGCAAATGAGGTTTTTTCTGATAAAAAAGTGGCGGAATGCGGAACTCCGGATATCCTGCCGATTATTTCAACAGTTAGGAGATTGAAAATGGCTATAGATCAAGAGATGATCGATATCATTGTAGAGCAGTTAAGTGTAGAAAAAGAAAAAGTTGTTCCCAATGCTTCATTCGTTGATGACCTTGGTGCAGACTCTCTCGACCTTGTCGAGCTTATTATGGCGATGGAAGAAGGTTTCGATATCGAAATTCCTGATGAGGAAGCTGAGAAAATCGCCACTGTTCAGGATGCTATCGATTATGTCAATAACCTGAAAAAATAGAGACAGATTCAGGAATTTATGGAGATATGACGGACATATATCACGTCTATCTCCAATGTTTTTTGTTATAAGGAGCAATAATCGTGAGTCGCAGAGTCGTGGTGACTGGAGTTGGTTTAGTAACTCCACTTGGTATAGGAGTTGAGAAATCCTGGAAAAACATTTGTAATGGTGTCAGCGGGATAAAAGCCATCACCCGATTTGACACCAGCGATTTTCAGGTGAAGATAGCCGGTGAGATAACTGATTTTGAGGTTGAGCAGTTTCTTGATAAAAAAACGGCAAAACATCTCGATCTCTTCGTTCAGTACGCTCTTGCCGCATCCATAGAAGCCATGCAGGACAGCGGTTTCAAGGTAACCGAGGACAATTGCTCGAAGGTCGGTGTCATCACCGGCTGCGGCATGGGTGGGTTGCCCATTATTGAGAAATACCACAGGGTCCTGTTCGACCGTGGTCCGAAAAAGGTTACGCCCTTTTTTATCCCAATGGTCATTCCCAATATGCCTTCCGGCCAGATTTCAATGCATTTCGGCACTAAAGGCCCGAATCTTGCTTTGACGACAGCATGTGCCGCAGGTACCCACGCGGTAGGAGAAGCCTTCCGCCATATCCAGCATGGAAAAAGTGACATGATCATCTGTGGCGGCACCGAGGCGGTTATCTGCTCCATAGGTATTGCAGGCTTCAGTTCAATGAAGGCATTGTCTACCCGCAATGACGAACCAACCCTGGCCTCACGACCTTTTGACAAAGATCGTGACGGGTTTGTCATGTCTGAAGGCGCCGGAATGCTGATCCTTGAGGAACTGGAATCCGCTCGTGCCCGCGGCGCATCCATTTATGCCGAAGTGGTTGGATATGGTCTGAGCAGTGATGCATATCACGTGGCAGCTCCTCCCGAGGACGGTGCCGGGGCAGTACAGTGTATGCGTATGGCTCTCGAAGATTCCGGTCTGGCACCTGACCAGATAGATTATATCAACGCTCATGGAACATCTACACCACTCAACGATCGTTGTGAAACCCTGGCAGTAAAAACCGTATTTGGAGAACACGCCTATAAACTGGCCATGAGTTCAACGAAATCCATGACCGGACATATGCTCGGTGCTGCTGGAGGAATAGAAACGGTATTTACCGCGCTGACGGTCAAAGAGCAACTCGCTCCACCGACAATTAATCTGCAGGAAGCAAGTCCTGAGTGTGATCTCGACTATGTCCCCAATGCAGCACGGAAAATGGAGATCAGGAATGCGCTTTCCAATTCTTTTGGTTTTGGTGGTACTAACGGAGTTGTAATTTTACAGCGCTATGCAGGCTAACTTTAACTCCTGAGGATCAAATGACGATTGTCATTGCTTCTGACCACGGCGGTTTTGAGCTCAAAGCTATGCTTATCAAGCGGCTGCATCAATTGAGGCATCTTGTCGAAGACCTGGGGTGCCATTCGCCTGATTCGGTGGACTATCCCCCTTATGCCGAGGCAGTTTGTCAAAAGGTGATTGGCGGCTGTGAGGCTGGTATTCTCATCTGTGGGACAGGCATCGGCATGTCTATCGCTGCAAATCGTGACCGACGTATTCGGGCAGCACTGTGCCATGATGAATACACTGCCCGCTTAAGCAGAGAGCACAATAATGCTAATATTTTATGCCTCGGTGCGCGTGTCGTCGGACCCGGTGTGGCGGAAGGGATAGTTGAAACCTGGTTAGCCACAGAATTTGCTGGAGGGCGTCATCTGGAGCGAATCCGCCAATTCAGTGACTGATGCTTTCTGCGGCCGTTAATACGTTATTCCAGTCTTTTGCCGGAACAGAACGAAGATATCACAAAAAGGTCGGTTTTTAGGGTGGGAACTAACGAAAAGGCTGGTATATTCCTCAAGAGGTATACCAGCCTTTCATTTTATCATGAAAATCCCAAACCATTGGTAGAGTTTAATGAAAAATTTACGTGAAACGGATCCGGAAGTATACCGAAGTATTCAGGCTGAGTATGAGAGACAGGATACACAGATAGAGCTGATTGCTTCGGAGAATGTCGCCTCCCAGGCTGTCCTTGAGGCTCAGGGATCTGTTTTTACAAATAAATATGCCGAAGGGTATCCAGGGAAAAGATATTATGGCGGCTGTCTCCATGCCGATGTTATCGAAAACCTTGCAATAGAGAGAGCCAGAGCCGTTTTTGGAGCAGAATATGCCAATGTTCAAGCGCATTCCGGTTCCCAGGCCAATATGGGGGTCTATTTTGCGACGCTGCAGCCGGGTGACAAAGTTCTTGGTATGGACCTTGCTCACGGCGGTCATTTAACTCACGGCAGCAATGTCAGTTTCTCGGGGCAGCTTTATAATTTTATTTCCTACGGAGTGCGAAAAGACACCGAGCAGATCGACATGGCTGAAGTTGAAAGAATCGCTTTTGAAAACCGGCCCAAAATGATCATTGCCGGAGCCAGCTCATATCCTCGTTTTCTCGATTTCGCTGGATTCCGTAAAATCGCAGACTCCATTGGGGCTCTTTTTATGGTTGATATGGCACATATCGCCGGTCTTGTAGCCGGCGGGGTTCATCCCTCTCCCATCCCCTATGCCGACTTTGTCACTTCAACGACCCATAAAACCCTGCGTGGTCCCCGAGGCGGTCTCATTTTGGCTAAAGAGAAATGGGCCAAGGCACTCAACAGTAATATCTTTCCAGGCATTCAGGGTGGTCCGCTTATGCATACCATAGCCGCCAAGGCCGTCAGTTTTAAGGAAGCCATGGATGCACCTTTTCAGGAAGATCAGAAGCATGTGGTCAGAAACGCCGCAGTCCTGGCAGAAAGCCTGTTGCGCAGAGGCTATCGCCTTGTTTCTGGTGGAACGGATAATCATCTTATTCTCATTGATCTTACAAATAAGGATATTACCGGAAAGGAAGCAGAAGAGCTTCTAGGAAAATCAGGCATTACCGTCAATAAGAACGCCATACCATTCGACACAAAATCCAGATTTGTTACCAGTGGAATTCGTATCGGTACCCCGCTGGTAACCACCAGAGGTTTGCGCGACGAGGAAATGGAGCGTATTGCCGATTTTATTGACAAGGTAATAGAAAAAAGAGACGAGAAAACCATAGATACAGTTCGCCGGGAAATTATGGAGTTATGCCGTAAATTTCCACTGTCCGCCATTGTCAATGAGATCAGAGAGTAATCAGGCTGTCGGAGTATCAGGGTGAATTAGATTTCTGTGCAGGAAAGACCATCTGTGAGACACTGTAACGTCAACCATTGGAGGTTGTATGAAATGTCCCTACTGTGGAAACCTTGACAATAAGGTAACCGATTCCCGTCTTAACAAAGAAAGCACGATCACAAGGAGACGGCGTTCCTGTCTTTCCTGTAATCAGAGATTTACCACCTACGAGCGGCTCGAGGTGATGATGCCTATGCTGGTCAAGAAAGATGGTCGTCGGGAGGCGTGGGACAGACAGAAGATGGTTATTGGGTTGGAGAAGGCCTGCGAAAAAAGACCTGTCAGCCGCGATAAAATCGATGAATTTGTTGATAATATAGAGAGAAAACTGCAGGATCTTGGTGCGAAAGAAGTTCTCTCCAAAGTAATTGGCGAGTGGGTTATGGAAGATCTTCCATCCCTCGACGAAGTTGCCTATGTGCGCTTTGCCTCGGTCTATCGGCAATTTAAAGATGTTAATGAATTTATGGCGGAGTTAAAAACCCTTCTGGATGGACGAGATACCCCACCCCCTGTTTCAAACTATGATGACTTCAGCGGAGAAAGATGAACATTATATGCGGCTCGCCCTGGCAGAAGCCAGACGGGCGCTGGGCCGCACATCGCCGAATCCCTGTGTCGGCGCTCTGATAGTCAAAGATCACCGGATTATCGCCAGTGGATATCACCATAAGGCGGGAACTCCCCACGCCGAAGTACATGCCCTTGCTGCCGCGGGAGAACAGGCTTCCGGCGCCACAATGTATGTTACCCTTGAACCTTGCAATCATACCGGAAAAACTCCCCCCTGCAGTCATGCTGTGGTAAAAAGCGGCATTGCCAGGGTTGTTATCGGTATGCTTGATCCTAACCCGCTTGTTGATGGCGGCGGCAGGCAATATCTGCTGGATCACTCTGTTGAAATAACTTCAGGAATCCTGGAACGGGAGTGTCGGGCCATCAATGAGCCCTTTATAAAATACATAACTACAGGGAAGCCTTTGCTTGCCATAAAGGCAGGATTGAGCCTCGAGGGCAGGCTCAATTATAGAAAAGGCAGGAGCGGCTGGATTACGGGGCCGGAGTCCGGTGAGAAAGTACATCAGCTGAGAGATTATTACGATGCGATTCTGGTGGGGCGCACCACTGTGGAAATTGATGATCCTTCATTGACAACACGGCTTTCGCAGGGAAGTGGCCACGACCCTGTACGTCTACTTCTCGATACGCGTCTGTCCATTGCTCCTTCCGCCAAAATACTCCATCTTCGCTCAGAAGCCCAAACCTGGATATTCTGTGGACCTGATGCCCCGCTGGAAAAGGAAAAGACCTTGCGTCAGATGGGCGCGATGGTTTTCCGCACCGCAACTGATACAGCCGGAATGCTTGATCTTCATGAAATTGTTAAGCTTCTTGGCAGCAAAAACATAACCTCTGTTCTCATCGAAGGGGGGGGCAGAATTTTCAGCTCTTTCTTAAACAGTCGCCTGGCTGACAAGGTTCATCTCTTTTATGCCCCGCTTTTTGCCGGATCAGCCGGAGAGTCAATGACTCCGGATCTTTTTGTTGCTGAACGAAAAAGTGCCGTCACCCTGACAGATGTTGAGTATACCAGACTGGGTGATGACGTTCTGTTGGAGGGAAAACTCAAGTATCCCAAGGACGGGCCAACCTGAGAATGTACTGCTTTTTCTTTTGTTATTTCCTGTGAAAGTAGTTCTCTCACTCTTTCCTGAAAAAAATACCTCTGTCACCGGGGTAAACAGATTACGGCTCACCCGAATTTCTCAACAGCCAGGGTAATCAGGTTTCCTTTTGTGCCGAAGAGGCGTCGGTATTTTTCTGCTGCATTTCCTCAATCATCGGTTTTCCTTTTTTCTCAAACTCGTCGAAATTGCTATAGCGAATGGTGAGGAAGACTTCATCTGTCTCAAAGGAGCGGGAAGGAGCGATGCTCCAGTTGGGAGGCAGTGCAAGTTTTTTGACTGTATCTTCGAATGACTCTTCCGCTTTGCTTAAACGTGGGTGAGTCATTGTGTACAGTTCTTCGAGAAAAGCGCTGCCTTTCCGGCCAGGCTGAAGTCGGCTGTTTGAGAGTATTGCCTGCAGTCTGGGTTCTTCCAGCAGTTCCGTCAGTGAGATAGTGTTACGACGGGTGAGATCAATGAGTCTGTCACATAATTTTTTCTGATTATTGCTCCCTATCTGAAGCTGTTCTACTAGATCGAAGAGAAGAAACTGATCGGATTCTGGCAGGTTGGAAAGGGACGTAACAATTTTCTCAGAAAGAATACCGCTATGAATCTTCTCCTGTATTCTCGGAGCCAGACGATTGAGTGACAGGAGAAAGTGTGTTCCTTTGGTTATTCGCCCAGGAGGCAGAGCAGCGAGAAAACGCTGCCGAGCATGCTTGTCGGGCAGAAGCGTGTGACATAGAGCGATATAACCGGCTTGCTCCATGATTTTCACCCCCCCCTGGGTAAACTGGTCCTCCACCATTATCCCCAAAATCGTTGCGGTGGAAGTATCCTGAGGCAGTACCCTGCAGTAGCAGTATATGTCCTTAAAAATCGTTGCGACAGCTTTGAGACGTTTCCTGCCGCAAATCACATCATAGTTTCCCAGCGTGGTTTTGAGAAGAATAGGTGGAGATAAAATGTCCGAGAGCATAAAAGATGCAGCCAGATCATCAGGGATGACGACCTCATCCTGAAATGGACGAAGAGTATATAGTCCAGAATCGGCAATTTCATCGAGCGACAACGTTTCAAACACAACTTTCATGTGATATGCATTATGTGGGGTGATGGTGATGAGGGTATGACGAATCGGCCAAATGCAAAAGGCCGATGCTCAAAGGTCTGTACCCTGTGAGGACCGGCCTGATGATAATTTGCTTACGCAGATGTCTCTATAGCCTGGTAGATGGAGAGCGTGACGCTCTGGGTCCACATTGCTGCAGAGCGGCCCATACTGCACAGCTCAGCTGGTAGCGAGGCCATAAACGAAAACCGCGAATATCAAACGCCGTTGATTTTATCTCGAAGAATACCTGAAGGTTTGAAGGTGACAACCCGTCTTGCTTCGAGAGTCAGCTCTTCACCTGTTTGGGGATTGCGGCCCCTTCGGGAGTTTTTGTCCTTGACGTTGAATTTTCCAAAGCCGCTTAGGAGCAGATCTGATCCTGAAATAAGCGAATCTTTTGAAATGCGCAGGAAAGCCTCTACTGATTCAGTTGCCTGTGCTTTAGTGAGGTTTTCGTGCTTTTTGTAGACCTGCTGAACGAGATCAGCCTTTGTTAGTGTCATAATTCCCCCTTTTCATTAATGAAGTATATTACTATCTCTAAAATTTATCATATACTTTGAGAAAAGAATGTCAACTTATGTGTTTCCTTTTGTTCAAATTTTTTTAAAAAAATGTAGCTGATATCGAAAACAGAAACACTGAATAGCGCCTGAAGTGTTGTATTCAGGCGTATTCAGGTCGTTTTAGCAGTAATATCAGATGCAAGGCCATCTTTGTAAAAATTCCTGCAACAATACGATTAAACGATAGAAGCCATCTGGAAAATGGGGAGATACATAGAGACAACTAGTCCGCCGATCATGCCGCCGAGAAAGACCATCATGAAAGGTTCGATCATGGCAGTGAGGTTTTCCACGGCCTGATCAACCTCTTCGTCATAAAAGTCGGCGATCTTTTCCAGCATTGTGTCCAGAGCACCGACTGATTCACCGACATTGATCATTTGAACAACCATGTTTGGAAACACACCGCTCTCCTGCAGGGGCTCAGCGATGGGCCGACCTTCAGCAATGGCGTCGGAGACACGGAAAACGGCAATTTCTATAACCTTGTTTCCTGCTGTCCTGGCAACAACCTGCAGTGCTTCCAGAATAGGTACACCGCTTTGCAGCATGGTGCTGAGGGTTCGGGTAAATTTTGCGACGGCGACTTTGCGGATCAGAATCCCAAAAACAGGGGAGCGGAGCAGCATCCTGTCGATGTTGAGCCTGCCTTTTTCGGTACTGTAGATTTTTTTGAAGATAAAAATCAGAACAAAAAGGCCGATAGCCATGAAAATTATATTACTTTTGAAAAAATTGCTGAGATTGATGACGATCTGGGTCGGTACCGGCAGGGCATGGCCGAAGCTTGTGAACATTTCGTCAAAAACAGGAATAACAAAAATAAGAATGACAGCGAGAATAAGTATAGAGATTGCCAGACAGATCAATGGATAGGTCATGGCTCCCTTTATCTTTTTCTTCAGGGCCATGGTTTTTTCCATAAAAAGCGCCAGTCGAGACAGAATGGTATCAAGAATACCTCCGGTTTCACCGGCCTCGATCATGTTGCTGTAGAGGTTATCAAATACTTTAGGATGCTTCCGCATGGAGTCGGCAAAAGTAGTACCGGATTCTACATCCTTTTGAATTTCACGAAGAACCTTTTTCAGACTGACATTACTTTGCTGATTTGCCAGAATATCGAGGCATTGTACCAGAGGCAATCCGGCATCGATCATTGTGGAAAGCTGCCGGGTAAAGACAACAATGTCTTTACCTGTAATTTTGGGCTGAAAAAGAGGAATGCTTTCCAGTAAATCCTTCGGTTTTTCCTTGATCACCGGATTTACTATCCTCATCCTTTTCAATTGACTGAGTGCCGCTGCTTGATCAGGAGCTTCCAGCTCTCCTTTCCGTTTTTCACCGTGGGTGTTTTTCCCTTTCCATACATAAACTGGCATTACGCTTTCTCCGGCAATAGTGTCATTTGACCATCTGCTTGAAAAATAGAGTTAGAAAAATCGTGGGCCTCGCTACAAGAAGACCCGGTAAGCTTTCGCTGTCATTTATGCAGCTGCGGTACAATGAGTAAAGAATCACATGCCATTCTATACCATGAACTTCAATAAAACAAGGGTGTTGAGTGAGTGCAGGAAAAGCAGAGGTCATCATATCTCCAGTTTGAGATTTTCTTCAACAAGGGGATATACCATATATGAATTCATCAGCCTGCCACAAACTACACCTTGTATATTCAACCTGAAATATCGAGAGCAGCTTTTTTATGGATTCTGTTGTGGAAACCATAAAAAAAAGAGTCCTGCAATAATATTTAGTGAATTTAGGTATCTAAAATATGGGTGAAAAGATAGCTGTCTTTTAAAGTGTTGTAAATACAAAAAATAGGCGGAAATTTTCCAAACAGGGAAATTTCTAAAGTGAGATCTTTTCTTCTTGTTAATTCGTTTTTCCTTGGGTATATTAATAGATTCCGTTGTGTGAGAAAATTGTTTCCACAGGATGCTGCAGAAAACTGATTACGCTTGACGACGAGGTCCGTGTCGGAAAAAATGTTGGCCGGTTGCAATTCCGGCAGCGTAATACAGGTAACGAGATATATTCAGGAGGATAATATGCAGGAGCAGGCTGCGGTTCAGTATAGTCAGGGTAAATTTCAACCTGTTATCGATAAATGTGAAGGTTGTGAGAGAATTGTCGAAGAGAACGGCACAAAGTATTGCCAGACATACCTCTTTCCGGAAGCAAAGTGGAGACTGGGAATATGTAACTTTGCCACCCATCGTAAGCCGGAAATTGTGGTTGCTACCGTAAAAGTCAACCCTCTCAAGGCTGCCAAAAGGGCTTCCAAGTCCAAAAAGTAGTCCTCCTTCTCTTCTGGAACGAAAAAACCTGCCTTTTTCCCAAAAGGCAGGTTTTTTTATCTCCAAAGCAGCCCGGAGCTACAGGAGCGCAGGAGGTTCAAGGACGTTGCGTCAGCTGCAGGGCCGGAGTGCCCTCCCAGCCTGAAGTTACGTCTATGAACGACCAACACCTGTATACAGAAAACCATTGTTTCTCAGTTTTTCCGGTTCGTAGACGTTGCGCAGGTCTATCAGGACTCTGTTCTTCATCAGTGTACCGATTCTCTCCAGGTCCAGGGCGCGATACTGGTTCCACTCGGTCATAAGGATGACGGCATCGGCATCGGTGCAGGCCTCATAGGCGTTGTCGACATACTCTATGGAAGCCGGGAGGTATTTTTTTGCTTCTTCCATACCCTGAGGGTCGTGAGCCTTGATTCGTGCACCCTTTTCAAGCAGAGCGGGCAGGATGGTGATAGAGGGAGAATCACGCATGTCATCCGTTTCCGGTTTGAATGTCAAACCCAGTACCGCAATGGTTTTTCCGGCTTCACTTCCACCGAGGCTGTCGCGTATCTTTTTTACCATCTTGGCTTTCTGCGCCGCATTCACCTCCACGGCGGCCTCGACTATTCTCAGGTTCTGGCCATGCTCCTGTGCCACCCGCATGAGAGCGAGGGTATCCTTCGGAAAGCAGGAGCCGCCGTATCCCGGTCCAGGGTGAAGGAACTTGTTGCCGATTCTCCCGTCCATTCCTATGCCCTTCGCAAGTGCAACCACGTCGGCGCCGATGGAGTCGCACAGGAGCGCTATCTCATTGATGAAGCTGATTTTTGTCGCCAGAAAGGCATTTGCCGCATATTTGGTGAGTTCTGCTGTTTCAATATCGGTTTTGACAATGGGTGTTTCCTGGAGAAAAAGAGGGCGGTAGATTGCTCGAAGAACTTCTTCTGATCTGCTGGATTCTACACCGATCACAACTCTGTCCGGCCGCATGAAATCATTGATGGCGGCACCTTCTCGGAGGAACTCCGGGTTGGAGGCCACGTCGAAATCTGCATCTGGTTTAACTTCTTTGATGATCCGGGCTACTTGTCTCGCGGTCCCCACCGGCACTGTGCTTTTGTCGACTATGACGGTGTACCCTTCAAGATGGAGGGCTACCTCCCTGGCTGCTTCGAATATGTAGCTCAGGTCAGCATAGCCGTCTCCTCTCCTGCTGCTTGGTGTTCCCACGGCAAGAAAAACCGCTTCGGCAGAGGCAACGCTTTCGCTGAGTTCCGTTGTGAATTTGAGGTGTTCCTCTGCCACATTTTTGGCAACCAGGGTATTGAGGCCTGGCTCGTAGATGGGAATAATACCTTGGGTTAGTTTGTTGATTTTTGTTTCATCATTATCTACACAGATGACATGATGGCCAAATTCGGCAAAACAGGTTCCGGTGACCAGGCCGACATAGCCTGTTCCAATAATGGTGATTTTCATTATAGCCCTTTAAGTAAGTGTGTGCTTTTCGGTTTTCCAGGAGCAGACCTGGAAATATCTGTTTGTTGTGTTGTTTCTCTGAGAGGGGGAGCGCGTTGATTTCATCAACATAATCCAGGTTTGCAGAAAATGGATGATACTCAACTTGTGGTGCGTTCACCGAAAATTGCAGTTCCAATACGCACCAGTGTAGCGCCTTCCTCAATGGCAACCTGGTAATCATTAGTCATTCCCATCGACAATTCAACGTTTTTGTTGTCGAAAAAGAGGTTTTTTTCCTGAAGTTTGTCTGCCAGGCATTTCAGTTTTTTGAAATATGGCCTGGAGTCTTCCGGATCTTCGGTGAAAGGGGGCATGGTCATCAGCCCTCGCGGCTGCAGCATACTGAATCTGGAAATCTTGCGGAGCAGCTCTTCTGCACCATCGGGTGAAACTCCTGACTTTTTTTCATCAAAACCGATATTTACCTGTATGAGAATGTCGAGCTTCTTGTCCAGCTCTTCAAGATGTTTTTGCAGAGCGGCGGCAACTTTTACGCGGTCAACGGTCTCTATCATGCTGAAAATTTCGGCAGCGGTTTTTGCCTTGTTGCTCTGCAGGTGGCCAATGAAATGGAAGGATACTTCTTTGCCGACGGCATCGTATTTCTCTTTGGCTTCCTGGATATAGTTTTCTCCGAAAAGGTATTGTCCCGCTTTTTTTGCCTCCAGGACAGCCTCGGCCGGAAACCGTTTGGAAACCGCCACCAGTTTGACGGAATCTTCATCCCGACCGCATTTTTTGGTTACCTCTGCAATACGATTT